>JAEZWE010000207.1 GCA_023420435.1 Bacteroidota bacterium | reverse complement strand
CAAATTTTCTTCACGCTGTAAATCCAAAATTTGGGTTACAAAATGATCCTGAACTTCAATTAAAATATCAATCGGAAGTTTTTTGGTCAGCAAATAATTTCTAATTTCTGTAAGTTGAATTTCGTTCATCATTAAATATTAAAAATTGTATTAAGATTCAGAAGATAATTTTTCATTTCTTCCTCCTGTTTCACTTGTTGCTTTTTTCCATTTTCGGTTAAAAGGTAATATTTTCGGTCTCTTCCGTTCACATTTTGAACTTCAGATTCAATAATTCCGTCATTTTCCAATTTGTGTAAAATGGGATACAAAGCGCCTTCTGTCATTTCCAAATGACCTTTCGTGAGTTCTTTCGCACGCTGTGTCATTTGATAACCATACATTTTCACTTCTGAAGCCAAAAGTTTCAGAATAATATTTTGCAACGTGCCTTTATATAAAGTTTTGTTACTTTTAAACATACCTAAGAATTTGATGCATTGCAAATATATGTATAATTTTCTTAGGTATCTGAATTCATTTTCAAAAAAATTAAATTTGCTTTATGGAAACAGAGAAAATTATTTTAGGAATTGATCCCGGAACAACCGTTATGGGATATGGAATTATTTCTGTTAAAAAAAATAAAATGGAACTGGTTTCCATCCATGAACTGATTTTAAAAAAATACCCCAATCACGAAACCAAACTGAAATATATCTTTGATAAAACTTTAGCTTTAATTGATGAATTTCATCCTGATGAAGTGGCTTTAGAAGCTCCATTTTTTGGAAAAAATGTACAAAGTATGCTGAAGTTGGGACGTGCGCAAGGTGTTGCCATGGCAGCAAGTTTGTACCGAAATATTCCGATTACCGAATATTCTCCCAAAAAAGTAAAAATGGCGATAACCGGAAACGGAAATGCAAGCAAAGAACAAGTTGCAGGAATGCTGCAAAATCTTTTAAGTCTAAAGGAATTTCCCACAAAATATCTCGACGCGTCCGATGGTTTAGCGGTGGCTGTTTGTCATCATTTCAACTCCGGAAATCTAAATTCCGAAAAATCTTACACAGGCTGGGAAAGTTTTTTAAAACAAAATCCGGAACGTTTGAAGTAAATTTTAAGGAAGATTATAGAGTTTAAAGTTTTTAAACTTTCCCTTTTCTTATTAAAATTCAAAAAAAGTTCCTGAACAATCATATTATTTCTTTTAATATAAAACACTTAAAACCAGCATTTTATTTTGTAAAATGCATTTACAAAAAATTCACTTGGTAAAACCTAATACTATTTGTAACATTGGTGTAATTTTAGATACCCATTATTCCATTGATAAAATTGATAAAAATGAAAATACAAAATATTAACCCAATCTCTTCCATAAACCAAAAAATGAATTGGTTTCAGAAATTTTTACTGGTTTGTTCCGGTGGAAATATTCATATTTTAAGAAAAACGCCAAGTGAATGGAACAAATTCGCAGGAATTGGAGGAATTGTACTTTTTACCGCCATTTTCGCAACACTTTCTGCGGGTTATGCGATGTTTACTATTTTTGAAAATCTTTGGATTTCAGCTGGTTTTGCAATTTTATGGGGTTTAATGATTTTCAATTTAGACCGATATATTGTTTCTTCGATTAAGAAAACGGGAACTTGGTGGAACCAGGCTTTGATGTCGATTCCAAGGTTGATTCTGGCAACTTTTTTAGGAATTATCATTTCAAAACCTTTGGAATTAAAAATTTTTGAAAAAGAGATCAACAAACAATTGAATACCATTATTCAAAGAAATAAAAAACAATTGCAAGGTGAAATGAATGGTAGAATTTTACAACAAACCTCTCCTTTTGAAGCTGAAAAAAAAGAAATTCAAACCAAAATTGCAGATTATCAAAAATCGTATGATTCTGCTTCGGTTGAGTTAGAGAAGGAAATTCTGGGGAAACAGTCTGGTTTAACTTCCGGGAAAGTAGGTTTCGGTTCCAACGCGAAAAGAAAATCTGAACTGAAGGAACAACGCCGACAAGATTTAGAAAATTATCAAAAACAAATGCAACCAAGAATGGATTATTTGGACAAGGAAATTTCTAAAGTTTATACCAATTTGGAAAGCGAAAGAACCAAAACAGAAACTATTGAAGACCGTTTTAATGGTTTTGCAGCGCGACTTCAGGCTTTGGATGAATTAGGAAAAAATTCTACCATTATTGCTACAGCTGCAGCTTTTATAATGGGACTTTTTATTTGCTTGGAGATTTCTCCGGTTTTGGTAAAACTGATTTCGAGCGTTGGTCCTTATGATTATTTACTCGAAAAAACGGAAAACGATTTCCGATTATATTCCAAAGAAAAAATTGAAAAAGGAAATGTGGCAACAAACTGGAGGATTGATGATTTTCAAGATCAGTTGAAAAAATAAAAAATTACTTTCAATTTCAAAAACTATTTTTTGCTGTTTTCAAACAAAGTAAGCGTAAGACTGTCATCAAAAAACTTATTAGATGCATATTTTGAATTGCACAAATTTGCACCTAAAGCATAAGTTCCTTTCTCTACCACAATAAAATTTTTCCGATTTTTGATAATAGGTAAATTGTAAATTTTTGATCCAGAAAGCCTCAAAATAATATTACAATTGGTGTTGTTGTTAACAATCAAAGAGATTCGACTGTCGTTTGGACTTCCATTTAAAAGAATATCTAAAGATTCAGCGGCATTATTTTGCTTATCCAGCGAATCTTTTTTCATCAACATATTAAATTCTTCCATTTCAATTTCCTGAGCTGTTCTGGTTCTTGTTGAAGAACCTTCATACGTAGCACAGGAAAATAGGCTAAAAAGTCCTGCTAAAGCAATTGGAATTATTTTTTTCACATCTAAAGTTTTGACAAAAATAATTAAAAAAAGCGGCCATAAGCCGCTTTTATAAGTGTGGATTTTTTTATTTTTTGATAAACTTCTGACTCACTTTCTTCCCTGCCTTGTCTGTTCCTGTTAAGATATAAACTCCGGGCTTTAAATCCGAAACCGATTCATTTGTATTTCTTAACAATTTCACCATTGCTCCTGATACCGAGTAAATAACGATGTTATTTAAACTGTTTGACGTTTTAATGAAATCTTTTACAGGATTTTCCATTGCGAAATTTGATTCTACTGGATTGCTTTCTGTAATTCCTAAACTGGCTTCTGCAGCAAGATTTAATCTCGTTAAAATAACATTATCACCTGGATCTTCTTGCAAATCTGCAATATATAATTTTCCATTAAAATTGTTCAATAAAATTTGTCCATCATATTCTCCATAACCAGCATCAGTAAATGGATACGAAAAATATCCTGCTGACCCAAAAGTTGTATCTAAAGCACCCATTGGATTTACTCTGGAAATTTTTCTTGTAAAAGTGGTTCCATCAGATTCCATGTTGAAAAACAAAATGCTTCCTCCCGGTTGAATTTCAAAATCCCAAAAAGTAGTAATATTTGCTGTAGATAAATCAGCTGTACCATTAACGCCATAAGAGGTTACAGGATTCAAATTAATATCCAATTTTATAATCTTGGAATTACTACCAATAATATAAATATTGTTATTTTTTATTTCAAAATCTTCGATAAGAATTCCGGAAGGGGTATAAAAAACTGGTGATGTTGACTCTTCGTTAGCTAACTTTACAATTCTATTGTTTGTATAATCCCACAAAAAAATCATTGAACCAGTTTGCAAAATTTTACTTTCAAAATCAAAAGCAATTGCTCTTGTTCCACCAGTTCCATAGGTAGTATCCAAGCTTCCATCTGCATTAAATCTTCTCAAAAAGTTATCTCCTACTGCAAGTATTTTTCCTGAAGGAAGAACAACGAAATTATATAACATATTAGGTTCTGTATACATTGGATTACTAAATGTTGCATCGATGGTTCCATCTGTATTCATTCTGATAATTTTAGTTCCAAAATAATAAGGATCTACACCATTATCCAATTCATAACCATAACCTACCAAAATTTTTCCGTTGGATAATTCAACAGGAATTGCTGCTTCTTCGTAGGAACCGGAACCTGTGTATTGATTAATGACCACTTTTCCATTGATTCCAAAAGTCGCGTCCATAGAACCATTTTCCAAAAATTTTAGAATTACAGCGTTACCTTCACTGTTATATCCAGCAGCAATTACTTTTCCACCCGCAACTTCCGTTGCAGAATAGAAATCGCCTAAATTGGGTTGAGTTAATTTACCATTAGTACCAAAAGTGGTATCAAAAGATTGTGCAGAAAACGCATTGAAGATTAGCCCGCACATTAAAAAATAGATTTTTGTTTTCATATTTTGGAGTTTTTTTTGAGAGTATTAAAGGTTTGAATTTTACTCTGTTCAAAAATAAAATTTACAATAAAGAAAATCAATACTACTTTAGGGGTATTTTTAACGTGGTTCAAAGTAAGTTAAGAGTTCTCGATAATTTTTTACATCCAGTTTGCGGTAAATGTTTTTCAGATGGGCTTTTACAGTATATTCAGAAATATAAAGTTTATCGGCAACTTCTTTAACCGTTTTCCCTTCACAATATAAATTAATAATTTCCCATTCTCTGGATGAAACAGAAGTGGGGTTTTTAGAATTTTCTTTTGATAACCCCGTATTTTTAGACATAAGCGTTACCGCCATAACAGGTTCTTGATTTACAAAAATAGAACGGGTACAGCCAATAAAATTTTCAAATTTCTGATTGTAGTTTTTCAGCTTATACTCCAATTGAAGATCTCCTTTTCCCCCTTTTCGAAAATGCATAAAAGATTCCAATAATGATCCGTATTTTGAGGGATGAAGGGTTAGAAAGTAGTAGAAATAATCAATTTCATAAAAAATATTTTTTTCGAAACCATAGTAATCTCTAAGCAAATCATTAATATAAATGGGTTTCAGTTTTTCCAAATCGTGCAAGGTTACATAATAATTTTCAAGGTTAAGACGATGAAAATTATCTGTCATCAAATTATTTTTAACATATTCAGCATCAAAATCGAATTCAGAAAAAAGCTTATCCAAAGCTAATTGTAATGTTGGAAAATCCATGATTCAATCTTCTATTTTCATCAAATTTAATAAAAAAAATAATTCATATTAAACAAAAAACCGAACTGTTAGTCCGGCTTTTAAAGAATTTTATAAAGAATAATTCGGTGCTTCCTGCGTAATAATCACATCATGAGGATGACTTTCTTTCAAACCGGAACCTGTAATCATCACCATTTTAGAGTCATTTTGCAACGCTTCGATATCTTTTGCTCCACAATAACCCATTCCTGCACGAATTCCTCCTGTTAACTGAAAAACAACATCTTCCAATTTTCCTTTGTGTGGAACTCTTCCTTCAATACCTTCTGGAACAAATTTTTTGGCTTCACTTTGGAAATAACGTTCTTTTCCTCCACGTTTCATGGCTGCTAAACTTCCCATTCCTTGATAGGATTTGAATTTTCTTCCCTGGAAAATAATTTCATCACCAGGAGCTTCATCAGTTCCGGCTAAAAGTGAACCCAACATTACGGCTCCAGCTCCACTTGCAATAGCTTTCACAATGTCTCCGGAAAGTTTAATTCCACCATCAGCAATTACGGCAACGTTTTTAGATTTTGCATATTCAAAAACATTATAAATTGCAGAAAGTTGTGGAACACCAACTCCCGCAACAACTCTGGTGGTACATATGGAACCTGGACCAACGCCAACTTTTAAAACATTGGCTCCAGCTTCTATCAAATCTTTTGCTGCTTCAGCAGTTACAATATTTCCGCCAACAATATCTAAATTCGGAAAAGCATTTCGAATTTCACGAACTTTATCCAAAACACCTTTGGAATGACCATGAGCAGAATCTACAGCGATAATATCAACGCCAGCATCAACTAAAGCTTTTACACGCTGCATCGTATCTTCACCAACGCCAACTCCGGCTCCAACAATCAATCTTCCATTTTGGTCTTTGTTGGCATTAGGATATTCTAACTGGTTATCTATATCTTTAATGGTGATTAAACCTACTAATTTAAATTCTTCATCTACAATCGGAAGTTTTTCTACACGGTTTTTCAAAAGAATTTTTTTGGCATCTTCTAAAGTGGTGTTTTTGTCGGATGTTACTAGATTATCCTTTGTCATCAATTCTTCCACTTTCGCTTCCAAATTTTCCTGATATTTTACATCTCGGTTGGTGATAATTCCAATTAGTTTATTTTCTTCATCAACTACTGGAAGTCCAGAAATTTTATAACGGGACATCAATTCTTTAGCTTCAGCAAGCGTATAATCTTTTGAAAGTGTAACAGGATCTGCAATCATTCCGTTTTCGGAACGCTTTACTTTATTTACCTGTGCTGCTTGTTCTTCAACAGGCATATTTTTATGGATAAAACCTAAACCGCCAACTCTTGCCAAAGCAATAGCCATTTCAGCTTCGGTTACAGTATCCATTGCTGCAGAAACAATAGGTACATTAAGTGTTATTTTCTCGGAAAGTTTGGATTTTAGGGAAACCTGATTTGGTAAAACTTCTGAATAAGTAGGAATTAACAGAACATCATCGAAAGTAATGGCTGTTTCGGTAATTTTGTTGTGAATAGACATCTTTACTTTCTTTACAAAATTAGTGTTTTATAATGAGTTTTGAAAATTTGAAACGCTTTTTAACGGAAATTTAATGTAAAAACGCTTTCAAAAGAAAGCGTTTTTTTTAACAAATTTATTTATTTTGAAACGATTTTTTTCAAATCCGCCTTCTCAGAATAATTAATGATTTTTGAAATATCATCTGCCGTAAAATTTCCTTTTACATCTACAAAAACCAACTCATTTCCGGAATTTACGGTAATCATTAGTTTTTTGATGATTTCACCTTCTTGTTTTGCTTGAAAATTGATGTTTTGACCATCTTTTTTTATCGTCATCCATTCTTGAAAATTTTTATTAACCAACTGTTTGGAGAAATCAGTCAACATTTCCTTATTTCCGTTTTCTACGGTTAAAATTTTTACATCTTTTACTTTACGGATAAGATTGATCATTTCTTCGCTTTCTCCATCTTCTCTCAAAGCTTTTTTAATAATTGGTTTTGCAATCCACATCGGAACATTTACACTTACAAATTTCGCATCTTTAGTATCGTAATAAGGATTATCAAAAAAAGTGTTTTGGGGACTTTGAGAAACAATACAAGATTGTAAAATCAAAAAAGAAAATGCGAAAATCCCTAGTTTAGTGAAAGCTTTCATGTTTTTATTTTTTATCTGCTTTTTGTGCTTCATTGATGAGTTTGTTCACATCATCCATGGAGATTTTTCCGTCCAACATCATTAAAACCGTATTGTCGTCAGAATTAACAGACAGTAAAAGATTGTCCAAAATATCTTTGGAAGTATCTGCAGCCAAAAATTTAATTTTATTTCCTTTGGAATTTACGGTCATCAACTCTTGATAATTCAAATTTGTAACCGCTTTGGAAATTTCCGAAGAAAGTGCTTTTAGATTATTTTGCAATTTTCCTGTTTCTACTGAATTTTCAGGTTTTTCAACCACCAAAATTTTCAATCCATTAATTTTAGACAAAAATGGCTTAATCTGCTGCAAATCAGAATCATCAATATTAAGTTTCCCTAACATACTGAACATCGGTTTTGCAATTTTTATCGAGGTAACGCCTTCTGTTTCCTGATATTTTTCAAAAAGTTGGTTCAGTTTTTCGTTTTGGGCTTTTATTCCTGTTGAAAGAAATGCCAATAAAAGTAAAGTAAGTACGTATTTCATTTTTTTGTTTTTTTAAAATTCTACAGTTAAGTTTTCCACAGGTTGCGCTTCCTGCAGTGTATTATTAAGGTTGTTTGCAAACAGATTTAATGCTATTTTGGTCAATTCTACGGCTTCTTTTTCATTTTCAATTTTTTTTCCGTTGATGATGACAAAATCGGATTGATAGTTATTTTCAGAAGATTTTTTTTCATTTACCGCATAATTTGGACGAAGTTTTTTTCTTAATCTTTCTTTTTTGGAAAGAATTTTATTCATAATTTTTTCTTCGGATTGATAAATCGGAGTTTCTTCATTTTTTGTACTGTCTTTTTGCGCCTGTACTGAATCATTTTCTATTTCCTCTTTTTCGATGAAAGTATTTTCCTCAGCAAAATCATTTTTTTGTTTCAGAATTTCATTTTTCACGAAAGTATCATCTGCATTATTTTTATTATTGTTGATGAAGAAATATCCAATTCCAAAAATCAAAATTAGAGAAGCGGCAACCAAAAACAAAGTGTAGTTTTTAGCTTTTATTGACGAATTTTCGGAAGTTTTTTCTTCCGTTTTTTGCATAAAATCTTCAAAATCCCAATCCATTTTTTCGGATTTCAGGTTTTTTACAATTTCATGGTATTTCTCCTGAGATTTGTCGCTGTTCATAATGCATTAATTGTGTAATTTTCTCTTTTACTTTTTGCCTTGCCCGCATTAGGTTGATTCTTACTGCATTTTCTTCCATTTCAAGAATTTCGGAAATTTCTTTCATTTCGTATTCTTCTACATCTTTTAGGTGAATCACCGCCTTTTGTTTTCCAGGAAGTTCATTAATGAATTTTAAAATTTCTTCCTTCAAATTGTTGTGATCTTGCTGATAATGTTCTTCCCGAAAAACTTGTAAATCAGCGAAACCCATTTTTACTTTATCATGTTTCAGGCGGTTTAAACATTCATTTCTTACTGATTTTAAAACATAAGATTTGATATTGCTTAATGCCTGTAATTCTTCTTTTTTCTGCCAGAATTTCAGCATCATATCCTGAACCAAATCCTGGGCTTCATCACTGCTTATCAAAAAACTTTTTGCAAAACGGAACATCTCGTCTTTCAGAGAAAAAACCGAATTTTTAAAAATTTCCTGATTCATAAAGCTGTTTCTTATGATAAGACAACGCAAGGTTGGATGGTGTTACATCTAAAAATAAAAAAACTTCAAATTTCTTTGAAGTTTTTTATGAAATTTCTCATTTATTATTCTCATAAATATTTTTCAAAATTGCCTTATCATCTTCCGACAAAGGAATTTTTCTTCTTGCCATTGCTTTTTCAGCTACTTCATAGGCTTTTTCTAATTTGAATTTTTCATCGCCTTTCATTCCGCCCCAAGAAAAATGCTCAATTAAATTTGGTGGAAATCCACTTTTAAAAATATTGGCTCCAACTCCAATAACAGTTCCGGTATTCAACTGCGTATTAATGGCTGTTTTGGAATGATCTCCCATAATAAGTCCACAAAACTGTAATCCTGTATTTTCGAAACGTTTGGTTTTATAGCTCCACAATTTTACTTCAGCATAATTGTTTTTTAAATTTGAAGAATTGGTATCTGCACCAATATTACACCATTCACCAATTACTGAATTTCCTACAAAACCTTCATGACCTTTATTCGAAAATCCGAAAATAACGATGTTATTCACTTCACCACCCACTTTGGAATGTGGACCTACCGTTGTTGCACCATAAACTTTGCTTCCCATATTGAATTTAGAGCCTTCACAAAGTGCAATTGGACCGCGCAACAAGCTTCCTTCCATCACTTCTGCATTTTTTCCGATATAGATTTTTCCTGTTTTGGTGTTCAAAGTTGCGAATTCAATTTGTGCGCCTTCTTCGATAAACAAATCTTCTTTATTTCCTAAAAATCCGTTGGTTTCAGAGAGTTTTTGAGAAGTTTTTCCTTCTGTTAAAATTTTAAAATCAAAATCAATGGCTTTATCGTTGTAAGAAAATAAATCAGTAGGTTTTTCAAAAAACAAAAGATCTTCATGAATATCCGTCATTTTTTCAATTTGGTTCAGCGAAAAATTACTCATATCCAATCTTGCCGCTAAAACTTCGTTTTTGAAAACCAAAGCTTCCCCTTTCTGCAAATTTTTAATTTGTTTTAAAACATTTTCTGAGGGAAGAAAATTAGGAACCATTAGCAAGCCTTCTTTTTTTTCGTAAGTTTTAAATTTATCTTGGAGATAATCTTCCGTGATATAAGAAACTTCTGAAATGTTTAATAATTTTTGCCATCTTTCGGAAAAAGTAAGAATTCCGCAACGCATTTCTGCAACAGGTTTGGTAAAAGTTAACGGTAGAAAATTTTCCCAAAATTGTGCGTCAGAAAAAATAATTTTCATAGTTTTTCGATTTTGATTCAAAAATACAAATAAAAAAGCCTTTCCGAAATTGGAAAGGCTTTAATTTATCCATAAATCTGCAAAAATTATTTTGCGAATTTTTTGTATTTGTTCATGAACTTGTCTACTCTACCTGCAGTATCAACCAATTTCACTTTTCCTGTATAGAAAGGGTGAGAAGTAGAAGAGATTTCCATTTTGATCAAAGGATAAGTTTCTCCTTCAAATTCGATAGTATCTCTAGTATCTGCTGTAGATTTGCAAAGAAACATCTCGTCGTTACTCATATCTTTGAAAACAACAAGTCTGTAATTTTCTGGGTGAATTCCGTTTTTCATAAGAATATTTTTAAAATTTTTAAGTTTTTATGAAACCTTTTGCGATTTCATCCACTTTTGTATTAAAATTAATTAAATAATTCGCGTTGAAATAAGTAATGGATCTTTCTCTGCAGAATTTTAGGTTGCAAAAGTATAAATATTTTTTGTTTCCTCAAAATATTTTAGGGAAATATTTCTTCTTGATTAAATCGTTAATTATCTGAATATTATTCAAGGATTTTAATTCAATTTTGAGAAAGGTATTTCATTTCATTTTTTAACTTAAATTATTCAGTAAAATAGCTATATTTGAACTTATTAAAAATTTTTAGATGAAAATTAAGATCATTCTTTTTTTCGCTTTTTGGTTGAGTTTGTTTGCCATATCTTGCAACAACGACGAAATTACTTTTGATGCACCATCAATGGAACTGAGGTTTTCAACAGATACTGTTTTTTGTGATACCGTTTATCATCAGGTTCGATCTGAAACTTATGCCGTAAAAGTTTATAATGATGAGGATAAAGATATTTCCATTCCCAAAATTTCGCTTTTTGGAGGTGTAGAATCACCATATAGAATTAATGTTGACGGAAAATCGGGGACAGAATTCACCAACGTTCCTTTAAGAAAAAAAGACAGTCTTTACATTTTTGTAGAAATTGCACCAACTTCCATGGGAACTGAAGCTATTGCAGAAGATCAGATTATTTTCTCCACACCGGTTTCTCAACAACACGTTACCTTATTTTCAGTTGTTCAGGATGCAGAATTTTTCATTGAAACCGATGCTCCAAATTCCAATACTTTAACCGGAAATGTAGACTGGACCAATAATAAAGCAAAAATCATTTATGGAGATTTGAATTTAGCTTCCGGTGCAACACTCAATATTTCACAAGGAACGAAAGTTTATTTTTTCAAAAACAGCGGAATGAAAGTAAATGGTGGAGCAACGTTAAATATTAATGGAGATTTAGGAAGTGAGGTCGTAATTCGTGGAGATCGAAATGATCCGCGTTATGATACCATTCCAAAAAATTGGAATTCAATAAAATTTGAACCTGGCGCCAATCTCAACATGAATTATGCAAGAGTTTTTGGAGGAACAAGAGGTTTGGAGTTGAAAGAATCTACCGCAACTATTAAAAATTCAATCATTCATACTTTTGATGAATATGGAATTTATGCAATAAATTCTACGATTAATGCTGACAATTTGGTGATGAACAATTGTCAACACGCTGATTTTGGAATTTTTAAAGGTGGAAATTATACCATTTTACATTCTACATTAGCCAATTATTGGCAGCTAAATTCTGCTGAAGCATTGTCTTTATTCGCAACCAATGAATGGGTAAATGAAAGCGGACAAACGGAAAATGCAGATTTGAATCTTAATATTTCCAACTCCATTTTATATACAAAAAATTCGAATGCAGTACGTTTTAATCCAATTACAGGACAAAATTTCGCATATCAGATTTTGAATTCTCTATTAAAATATGATTCAGGAGCCGGATTTAATTTTGAAGCCAATTCAAATGTTATCAATTCTCTGCAAAATATGGATCCAAAATTTGTAAATTACTATACGGAATTGCTGAACTTACGAGTAGCCAACGATTCTCCGGCAAAAGGGAAAGGCAATATTATTGCTGCTGCTTTATCTCCTTTAGATATTTTGAAAAATTCCAGAACGGCAAGTCCAACTTTAGGAGCTTATCAGTAAAATTCCAAAAAAATGGAAATTAAAATTCTGCAAAATCAGGTTGACGAATGGATAAAAACCATTGGTGTTCGTTATTTTAATGAACTAACCAATATGGCCATACTTTCTGAAGAAGTTGGAGAAGTTGCCCGAATTATTTCCAGGAGATATGGCGAACAAAGTGAAAAAGAAAGCGATAAAACAAAAGATTTGGGGGAAGAATTAGCGGATGTACTTTTTGTAACGCTTTGCTTAGCCAACCAAACCGGAACCAATCTTCAAGAAGCATTTGATAAAAAAATGCAGAAAAAAACAGAACGCGATAAAGATCGACATCAAAACAATGAAAAGCTGAGATAATTTATGTTGCTGGAAAAATCAGAATTATTGGCTAACAAAACCATACAAATCTGCGGTTCGAAAAGTATTTCGAACCGTTTGCTCGTTTTGAATGCCCTTTTTAATAATATTAAAATTGATAATCTTAGTGACTCCAAAGACACCGAAGTTTTACAAAAAGCAATAAATTCTGAGGCTGAAATTATTGATATTCATCATGCAGGAACTGCTATGCGTTTTTTAACTTCTTATTTCGCAATTCAGGATGGTAGAACGGTGATTTTAACAGGTTCTGAAAGAATGAAGCAACGTCCAATTTCGCACTTAGTTGATGCTTTGAAAAAACTTGGTGCAGAAATAGAATATTTGGAAAATGAAGGTTTTCCACCACTAAAAATTTCAGGAAAGAAAATTTTTAAAAGCAATACTTCCATTTCAGGAAATGTTTCAAGCCAGTTTATTTCTTCCCTTTTGTTGATTGGCGCAAAACTTCCCAACGGTTTAAATTTAGAAATTGAAGGAGAAATTACTTCAAAGCCTTATTTGGAAATGACGGTTAATACGATAAAACGAGCCGGAATTGACATCATTTTCGAAAATAATTTTATTGAAATAAAACCAAAACCATTTTTGGAGGAAACTTATTCCAATATTTTCTTTTTTGAAGTTGAAAGTGATTGGTCTTCAGCTTCTTATTACTATTCTTTAGCGGCTATTGGAAGAGAGAATATTAATCTTAAAAGTTTCAATAACAACTCCATGCAGGGAGATTCCCGGTTGAAAGAAATTTACTGGGAAAATTTTGGCGTAAATACCGTTACTGATATTCAGGAACACCAAATTTCTCTTTATCCTGAAAATTTTAAATTTCCGGAATTTATTTTTTTGAATTTGAATGATTGTCCAGACATAGCACAAACCATTTGTGTAACGGCAGCTGCCTTAAAAATTCCTTTTGAAATTTCCGGTTTGGAAACTTTGAAAATAAAAGAAACAGATCGTCTTTTGGCTTTGCAAAACGAACTCAGGAAAATAGGCTGCGAAACGAAAATTTCTGATGACACCATTAAAAGTATTGATTTTTTTAAAATTTCTAAAGAAATAAAAATCAAAACGTACAATGATCATCGTATGGCGATGAGTTTTGCTCCTTTTTGCTTGATTAGTGATCTTACGATAGAAAATGAAAATGTGGTGGAAAAATCTTATCCAAAATTTTGGGAAGATTTCTGCAGTTTACTTCAACCTTAATTAGAATTTAGAAATGACTATTATAATCACAGGAACATCCACAGGAATTGGTTTTTCGTTAGCCGAATTTTTTGGAAAGCAAGGACATCAAGTATATGGTTTAAGTCGAAAAAATATTGAAAACAAGTTTTTCACCACCATTCCTACCGATATTACTGAAGAAGAACAAGTTCAAAATGCCATTTCCAAAATTCTAGAAAAAGAAAAAACCATCGATATCCTCATTAACAACGCAGGATAGGGAATGGTAGGTGCTGTGGAAGATTCGAAGAAAGAAGAAATTTTAAAACTTTTCAATCTTAACTTGGTAGGAGCAGTACAGATGATGAGTGCTGTTTTACCGAAAATGAGGGAACAAAAATTTGGGAAAATCATCAACATTTCAAGTATTGGTTCTGAAATGGGGCTTCCTTTTCGTGGATTTTATTCGGCTTCAAAATCGGCTTTGGACAAAGTTACAGAAGCCATTCGTTATGAAGTTTATCCTTGGAAAATTGAAATTTGTTCCTTGCATTTAGGAGATATAAAAACCAAAATTGCGGAAAACAGAGTAAAAACTGAAGTTTCAGAACCCTACAAAAAAGTTTTCGAAAAAGTATATGCTTTAATGAATTCCCATGTTGATGAAGGAACAGAACCGGAAGAAGTGGCGAAATACATCGAAAATTTAGTAAAAAAAGAAAAATGGAAAGCGCATTATTATTTTGGGAAATTCGGACAAAAAATCGGCGTTCCTTTGAAGTGGCTTCTTCCACAGAATTTTTACGAAAATCTCATGAAAAAATACAATAAACTGGATTAAATTCAGTTGAAATTTGAAAGCTGAAATTTTTGAAGTTTATCAACATCATAACATTGTTATTTTTTTGCATTTTTTTGAATGCACAGGAAAAGAAATACATTTTAATTGACATTCAAAACAAAAAAGAATATGCTAAAAACGATTCTGTTTCAGCAGCAAAATTTCTGGATTCGCTTTCACAAAATCATTATTTTTTCACGGAACTAAAAGAAGTAAAAAAAACCGAAAACCGCACCGAAATTTATTTCGACAAAGGGAAGAATTTCAATGAGGCTTATGTTTCTGTTTCAGATTCTATTTCCAATGCCATCAAAACTAATCGCGAGTTTTTTACAAAAAATCTGGATTCTTTGAAAAGGGAAATCAACAAAAAATTTATAGATAAAGGATATTCTTTCAGCAGGATAAAATCTAAATTCAAAGGTTTAAAAAATGAGATTCCTGAAATTGAAATCGATATTATTCCTGATAAAAAAAGAACCATTGACGGTTTTGTTTTAAAAGGTTATGAAAAACCTCCGAAACGTTTTGTTAAAAATTTAGAAAAAGAGTATCGCGGTAAAGTTTATGATGAAAAGAACTTACTAGCTATTAATAAAAATTTGCAAAATCATCAGTATGTAGCTTTGGAAAGACCACCACAAACCCTTTTCACAAAAGATTCAACCAATATTTATCTCTTTTTACAAAAGCGAAAAGCCAACAGTTTTGATGGAATTGTGGGATTTGGGAATGATAAAACAGAGAAGTTAACAATCAATGGAACTTTAAATTTACAATTCCGAAATCTTTTCAATGGTTTTGAAAGTATGGGTTTATATTGGCAAAGAACGCCTGATAAAGGGCAAACTTTCGACATGAAAATTGATGTTCCTTATCTTTTTAAATCTAATTTGGGAACCAACATCAATTTGAATATTTTTCGGCAGGATTCTACTTTCGCCAACGTAAAAATGCTTCCGTCGATTTATTATCATTTAAGCAGTAGACAAAAAATTGGTCTTCGTGGGACTTTTGAAACTTCTACTGTTTTAGATTCATTATATACACAAGGAAAGGATTTTACAAAAAAGGGAATTGGGGTTTGGTATGACTACACAGAGCCAATTGAAATTGAACTTTTTTTATATAAAACCAGAATTAGAACTGAGGCAGATTTTATATCAACCCATTACAGTTTAGATGATATTAATGCTTTACAAACTCATTTTTATCTTTATGCTGAACGAAATTTCAATATTTCAAAAAATCATTGGCTTAATGTAAAGGCTGAAAGTTCATTACTGAGCTCAAAAAACACTTTTACTACAAATGAACTGATGCGTTTTGGTGGATGGAACTCGATGCGCGGATTTAATGAAAATTCACTTCTTGCAGATTTTTATTATTTCGGGAATATGGAATACCGTTATTTAGTTAATGATCAAGCTTTTTTTGATACTTTTTTGCAATATGGCCAACTTAATAATAAATCATTAGCACTAAAACCGAAATTATACAGTTTTGGATTGGGTTTTAACTTCTTTTTACCCATTGGGTTAATGAGTTTCCAAATATCCAACGGAAACGAATTTGGAAATACCATAAGATTTAATGACACCAAAATACATTGGGGAATTTTGAGTAGGTTTTAAGT
>JAEZWE010000182.1 GCA_023420435.1 Bacteroidota bacterium | reverse complement strand
CTATAATTCTTTGGATTGTAGCTTGTCTTTCAGCCTATTTTCTGAATAAAGAAAATCCAAATGTAGAATACCAGTTTTACGGAGTTGCTGCCATTGTGGGTTTGGTAATGGGAGGTTTGCAAGCCATGTCCAGATCTACTTATTCCAAATTATTACCGGAAGAATCTAATGACAATACGACCTATTTCAGTTTTTATGATGTTTTGGAAAAATTGGCCATTATTTTAGGAACTTTTATCTTCGCAACTTTAATCGAGAAGTTTAACAATATGCGTTTTGCAGCACTTTCGATGACGGTTTTTTTTGCGGTTGGACTTATCCTCATCCGTTTTTTAAAATTAAAAGTTTGGAAGAAAAAAGAGAGTCTTTAGATTTAAAATCAGCAAAAATTTGGCTCAAATATTGCTAAAATCTAAAAACGAATCAAAATATATTTTTGTAAATTTGCGACGTTAAATCAGCGGATTAATTAAAACTATGACCAATCCTTTATTTTACGCAAAAATCCTTTTGTTTGGTGAATATGGAATCATTGAAGATTCTCAAGGTTTAACATTGCCATACAGTTTTTACAAAGGTGCTTTGAAATTTTCTGATCTTTCAGAAGATTTTGAAAAAAAATCAAACCAACATCTTCAAAAATATTCGGAATATCTTACCGGATTGGTTTTACCAAACGGTTTTGAAATTGATGTAAAGCTTTTCAAAAAAGATATTAAAGAAGGACTTTTCTTCGACAGCAACATTCCGCAAGGTTATGGTGTCGGAAGTTCCGGAGCTTTGGTTGCCGCCATTTTTGAAAAATATTCTCTAAAAAAATACAGTCCAGAATCCATTTCCAAGTTGGAACTTAAAAATCTAAGAAAAATTTTCGGTCAGCTCGAAAGTTATTTTCACGGTAAAAGTTCGGGTATTGATCCTTTAATTTGCTATATGAACCTTCCAATTCTTATCGAAAACAGAGAAAATGTGGACAAAGTGGCTATAACAGGAGGAAATGAAGGAAAAGGCGCTATTTTCTTAATAGATAGCGGAATGGTGGGCGAAACCGGACCAATGGTACAGATTTTCTTTGAAAAAATGAAAACCGAAGGTTTCAGAAAAACCTTGAAAGAAGAATTTATTCGTTACAATAACGCATGTATTGACGCTTTTTTGAAAAAAGAAATGACGCCGCTTTTCAAAAATTTGAAAAATCTTTCCGTTTGGGCGTACGAACATTTCAAACCGATGATTCCTGAAAGTATTTACAAAATTTGGAAAAAAGGAATTGATTCCAATGCTTATTATCTGAAACTTTGTGGAAGCGGAGGTGGAGGTTATATCCTTGGATTTACCAAAGATTACGATAAGGCTTCAAAAATGTTGGAAGGCTTCAACAAAGAAGTGATTTACAGATTCTAGTACTCAAAAAGTCGTGGATTTTGAAAATTATTTTTAAACGGCTTTTAAAATAATGAAAGAGCGCCATCCTTTTCTCTATAGGATTTCACAGATTATGGGTTTGCTTTTAGGAGCCAAATTTTTTGTGACGCTATTGCTTACTTTTGCACTTTACGTTTCTACGTTTTTTCTTTTTAATCAAGAAGAAAGTTTACGGAAGTTTGTTTTCGATTTCAAAATTCACGGGATTATTTTTTGTGCAGTTCTCAGTATTTTGGCGGGTGGAATTATCAACCAGTTTTACGACCGAGAAAAAGATCAGCTTACCAAACCTTTTCACACCAAAATCCAAAGTTTTCTAAAACAGAAATACTTTTTGTACGCTTATTTGTCATTGTCAATTATTTCGTTGATTATGGCGTGGATAATTTCTCCAAGAGTTTTTGTTTTTTACTTGGTGTATCAGTTTATGATGTGGTTTTACAGTCATAAAATTTCAAAAATTTTGTTTTTAAACAATATTACTTTTGTCGCTTTATCGCTTTACCCATTCTTTGGGATGCTTATTTATTACCAAACATTTTCTGTAAAAATATTGCTGATGGCGATATTTCTTTTTCTTATCCTTTTAGTAATTGATGTTTTGAAAGATACGCTAACCAAAAATGCCGATAAAATTTTTAATTATCAAACAATTCCGGTTGTTTTTGAAAAAAAAATTTCAGATCATATTATTTCAGTTTTATTAATTTTAATGGTGATTATTTCTGGACTAATTATTAATAACAAGGGTTGGAATGAAGTAATGTCCTATTATTTTGCAGCTGGAATTTTGGTTTTCCTGTTTGTAATTTTCTATTTTCGGTCAGCCCGGAAAAATGCTAAATTTATCAGCATGAACATTCTTCGTCTTTGGGTTTTTGTAGGGATTTTAGCCATGCTTTTGGAAGGAATTCTTTCAAAAATTTAGAATTCTCTTTTTTTAAACCGAAGTATTTTTAAATTTGTAGAATTCTAAAAAATCTACTTTTATCATGTCAATTTTCAACGATACAAAGGTTGCTTTTCAGGACAAAACAACTGCGCAGCTTAAAAAAGCATTTTGGATGTTTAAAACGATTGAGCAACCACAATTAACTTCTTTCGGAATTAAAATTTTAAATTTTACCATCGAAAACAATTTTCCTTTTGTTAAGGGAATTATCCGTAGAACGCTTTTCGAACAATTTGTTGGTGGTGAAACTCGCGAAAAAAGTGTGGAAGTTGTAAAAATGCTCTTCAAACATCATATCGGAAGCATTTTCGATTATTCGAAAGAAGGCATTGAAAAAGAAGCAGATTTCGATGAAACCTATGAAGAAATTATTCAAAATGTAAAATTTTCCGAAGGAAATCCGGCGATTCCATTTGTAGTTTTCAAACCAACAGGATTTGGGAGAATTGATTTGTATGATAAAGTTGGAAATTCACCAGAATTTTTATCAGATGCAGAAAAAGACGAATGGAAAAGAGTAGTACAGCGTTTTGAAGGGGTTTGTAAAGAAGCTTTTGAAAGAAATGTAGAAGTAATGGTAGATGCAGAAGAAACTTGGATGCAAGATGCAACAGATCATTTGGTGAATGAAATGATGGCGAAATACAACCACCAAAAACCTATTGTTTGGAACACCATTCAAATGTATCGAACCGGAAGATTAGAATATTTAGCAGAAGATTTGGAAAGAGCAAAAAATGGAAACTATTTTCTTGGTTACAAATTTGTGCGCGGAGCTTACATGGAAAAGGAAAGAGCAAGAGCTGAAGAAAAAGGATATAAAGATCCAATACAGCCAACAAAGGAAGCTTCCGATAAAAATTATAATGCTGCCATTGATTTTGTGATGGAGAATTTGGATAAAGTTTCCGCCTTTTTTGGAACTCACAACGAAATTTCTACAGAAATTGTAATGAAGAAAATGAAAGAGAAAAATTTACCCAACGATTTTGAAAAAATTCATTTTGGTCAGTTGTACGGAATGAGCGACAATATCACGTATTATCTCGGTGAAAATAAATACAACGCCGCAAAATATCTTCCTTACGGAACCATTGAAGAAGTAACCCCTTACTTAACAAGAAGAGCAATGGAAAATACTTCTGTAAAAGGACAAACCGGAAGAGAATTGGGGTTAATTGAAAAAGAATTAAGA
>JAEZWE010000145.1 GCA_023420435.1 Bacteroidota bacterium | reverse complement strand
TCCATTGTTCAGTAAAAGTGCTTAATTTTTGGTCAACCTATTTTAGGACGATACATTTGGCATTATTGCACATAACGGAAAGGGGCTTTGCGAGGTGCGGGCTACTGCAACCGGAATTGGAGAGGAGGATGAAACTCTAGCAAAAACTTTTTCCATTTTTTAAAATTACGGAAAAACTAAAAAATGGAAAAGTTTTTTGCGGGTATTTTCTGAAAATTTTCTAAGATTTCCTTCAACCCCGCATCTTGCAAAACCCATGTTAGCAGAAGTTTTTTTTAACTCAATGCTGTTGCTAAAATAATTAAGACAAGCAATATTGTAATATATAAAAAACTTGTTCCGCCTTTTTTGTTTAGTAATTTTTTTTGTTCTTCATATTCAGAATATTTTTCTGTTGCTATTTTAACTGTTCTTTTTGCTTTTTTGATATACAAATTGTTGCCAATAATTCCTAAAACAATAAGTAGAATTACAGTAACGATAATATTAACAAGTTTTGTTTGTTCAATTCCAATAGTTTTTACTAAAACCGTATTTTCAAAAAGTGTTTCTACATAGTAAAATGCGAAAATTATGAAAAATTCTAGATACATTTTTCTATATAGAAACCAAAATAACCCAAAAATTAGAGCAGCATAATTGAAACGGAACTTTTTTCCTTCATCATAATATTTCAATTGCTCTAAATAATATGAATTACTTTTTTGAAAAAAATCTTCGTAAAGTTGTTGTTGATTACTCATTTGTGCGGATTTTCTATAAAATTTCTGCTAACGGAAAAAGTATTGGCGAAGTGCGGGAAAAATTGGACGAAAAGTTCAATTTAGACTGAACGTAGCCGATGCTTTTTTCGGATTGTTAAATTACAAAAAATAATAATACGAAAAAGCAGCGGCGGATAAATCTTACAAAAATTTCAACTTAGACTTAACCCCGCATTTTGCCAATACTATGTTATGCGACGTTCTTTTATGAATAATTTTTCCAGATTTCATAAAGTTTTTCAGTTTCATTTTCTGAAAATTCGGTATTGAAAAGTTCGGTTTGTGTATAATATGCCATACATTCTCCAAAGTACAAATATTTTGATTTAGGAATTTGATTTTTTTTCAAGCAATTGTGTAATAATATTTTTCTCTTTATTTCGTCTTGTTTACTTAAGGATTCAATTTCTTCCAATTCATTTTTTGTAAATCGCTTTTTTATACTTTCAAAGTCGCTTAGTTCTTGCCAGTATTTTTTGAATTGAATTGCTTGTTCAACAAGTTTAAAGCGTTTATTCTTTAAAAGAAATTGTAATGGATCTTTTCGCTCCAATTCAATTCCATTTTGTTGTATTCTGTTCCAGAATTTTTCACAATCAATTGAAATTGTTTCGTTCCAATAAATTAAAAATTCATTGGTTAAAGATTTGCGTTGATAAGAATTTAATTTCGGATTTTCATCAAGTATTTTTTTAGTCTCAATTGAGAAATACTCAAACGCTTTTTTAGAGTTTTCGTCAATTACTTTTGAAGTTTCAATTATATCATTGTTAATGACCAAAATTTTATTAAAAATGTCGTGAAAATTCATTTTTAGACGGTGTTTTGATAGAATGTCGCATAACGTTTCGGGGCTTGGCGTCAGTGGCGGAAATTGAAGCGAAAAGTTTCAATTTAGCGACACAGTAAGCAAAAGCCAATTAATTGATTAAATTTAAGAAAAAAGTCAATATAATTGGCTTTTTGCGGAATAGAAAGCCGAAACTTAAAATTTTAGCCTTAATCCGCCATTGCGCCAAACCCTTGTTATATGCAGGTTTGTTTAATTTTCTAGATTCCACCAAAAGTATAAGATATTTTCATCATCATTGCTAGAAATAGCAAAATCTCCCTCATTATTTAATATTCTTTTAATTGAGTTTTCCAATTTTAATAGACTATTATTACAAAGCAAAATTTCAATATCATTTCCTTTGTCAATAACTTCCCAAAAATCAGGTTCTATTTCTTTCTTTAGATTTAAAGTTAAATTTTGAGCTGATTTCCATTCAGCTTTTCCATTTCTATTATTAGAAACATTTAACTGATTTTTATTTGGTTCAATGGTTTGAAATGTCTTTTTAGATGACCATTTACACGTTTTCATTAAATCTATAAGTTCTAACAAACTTTCACCACCAATTTTATCAGTCGTGATATTCCAACCTGGATAATTCCTTGAATTTTCTAAATATTTCCAGATATAGATTTTCCCTTTTACTTTCAGTTTGTTTATTATTTCTTTCATTAGCGGGAGTTGAGGAAAACTTGCATATAACGGAAAAAGTATTTGCGAAGGGCGGGCTAAATTTAACTGCAAGTTCAATTTCGACCGAACGAAGCAAATTGCTTTTTCAGATTGTTAAATTACAAAAAAATACAATATGAAAAGCAAGTTGCGACTAAATGCAACAAATCTTTCTACTTGGTTTCAACCCCGTCTTTTGCAAATACTATGTTAGCTGCAGTACGAATTTTTCATAACTTCTATTTCATTAATAATTAGTTCTTGTATTCTTTGTACTTCGTAGCTTGATAATTTTAATATTTTTGAATTTCCAACAAAGGATAATATTTCTAATTTATTTAGATCACTTATTGAATTGTAGTTATTATGCGTAATACTCTGTCTAACAAGATTCAATTCTTTGAATAATTCACTTTTAACATCATTTTTTTGTTTTGAAATATTTTTTGCAATTTGGTTTCGATATTTATCTTCCCAAATGTTGTAGAACATTGCGATTGTATTCCCAGCAATTATTCTTTGATACTGTCCATCTTCACCATTCTTATTTATTTCATCTTCATTAAATCTAACTTCATTTTTAAAGTCAATGTCTTCAAGAACAAAATTTTGCAATTGAGGATTTTTTTGCTTATAGTTATAGAATGTGTTTTTCATATTATAGAGAGAAAAATGAGCCATTCTATAAGCTTTGAAAATGTCAATTATTTCTTGTTGAAAATTTTGCAGTATTTTGGTCATCGTATTGCAGCTAACACTCAAAAATACGCAAATAAACCAAACAAAAAACTTGTTGATAAAAATTATAGCAAATTACTAATAGTCAGTTTGTTACAAGAAAAATGTTTATAAATTTGTAATAAACTATACAAAATACGCATTGCGTATTATTTTAAGCTATGGAAAATGCGCATTCTGGTAATATCTTGCAATGGGTGGAAACTGAACCTGATATTTATAAAAAAGTTCGCGTCATTTGGTTGAGATTTTCAAATGATATAAAGAAAGTTGCGATTCTAAGAAAACAAGCAAAGTTGTGTTGGAGCAAATCCCAAAAATGCTGGTTCGTTGCTGACAATAACAGAAATCGGGAAATTTTTGGAATCGGAAAAACAATTATCGGTAAAAAATCTCTAGAGCGGATAAGTGAACAAAATGTACTAGAGTTAACTAGGTTTAAGGAAACACTCATTCTAAAAGGTTTTAGTGAAAATACACTTCGAACCTATTGTAATGAATTTGCGCAATTGCTGCACAAAATTGGAAATTTTCCCGTTGAAAATTTATCAACTGAAAAATTGAGAAGTTATCTTTTGCATTGTCATACGGAACTGAAAATGTCTGAAAATCAAATTCACAGCAGAATGAATGCTTTGAAATTTTATTTTGAAAAAGTGCTGCACCGCGAAAAAATATTTTTTGAAATTCCACGCCCCAAAAGACCGTTGAAATTGCCAAAAGCCTTGAATCAGGAAGAAATCAGAAAGATTATAGAAATAACCGAAAATAAAAAACACAAACTCATCATCCAACTTTGTTACGGAATGGGACTTCGTGTCAGCGAAATTGTAAACCTGAAAATTGAAGATGTTGACGGCTACGCCAAAACCGTTTTTATCGAAAAAGCAAAAGGAAAAAAAGATCGCTATGTGAATTTGCCCATTTCTATTTTGGAAGAATTAAGAATTTATTACAAAGAATTTCGCCCGAAAAAATTTCTTTTTGAAGGCGAAAACCAAATGCAATACAGTACCAGAAGCGCACAACAGGTTTTTAAAAATGCGATGAGAAAAGCCGGGATTCAAAAAACCGTGGGAATCCACAGTTTGCGTCACAGCTACGCGACACATTTGCTGGAATATGGAACTGATATCCGAATTATCAAAGATTTAATGGGACATCAAAATATTAAAACCATCGAAATTTACGCCGCAGTAACGGACGTGAAAAAGCAAAATTTGAAAAGTCCGCTGGATTTATTGTAAAAAAAATCGCTAATTTTTTCGTTTTAATTTAGCGATAATTTTTAAATTTTTGTTGATTACATATTATCCAAAGCGTGTTTCAACTCGCTCCAACCTCCGCCGTTGAAACCTTCTTTCAAACCTTGAGATTCCAAATATTCCAAAGCTTTTCCGCTTCTGTTTCCACTTCTGCAAAACAAAACCACCGGTTTTTCAAGCTGTAAAATTTCATCTTGTCGCTCTTCAATTTCACCAAGAGGAATATTTTTTGCTCCTTCAATTTCACCATCCATCATCAATTCCATAGGTTCACGAACATCGATTAATGCGTAATTTCCTGATTCTAAAACTTCTTTTAAAGACATATTTTTAATTTTTATATTTTACTTTTTTAATTTTGAATGTTTTTAAATTCACCAACAAAAATAGGAAAAAATCTTAGTTTTGCATCCGGAAATTAATGAATAAAAATTCAGAAAAATATACCGCCATTATCAAATCCAAAGCGAAAAAATTTGGGTTTCAAAGCTGTGGAATTTCTAAAACTGAATTTTTGGAAGAAGATGCAAAACCGCTGGAGAATTTTCTGAAAAATAATTTTCATGGCGAAATGAAATATATGGAAAACCATTTCGATAAACGTTTAGATCCTCGTTTGTTGGTGGAAGGTTCCAAATCCGTCATTTCGCTTTCCTACAATTATTTCCCGGAAAAAGAAATTGAAAATTTGGAGAATTTCAAAATTTCAAAATACGCTTATGGCCAGGATTATCATGAAGTAATCAAAGATATTTTAAGAGAATTGGTTTTTGAACTTCGGGAAGAAATTGGCGATTTTGATTGCAGAGTTTTTACCGATTCAGCCCCAATTTTAGAGAGAAGTTGGGCAAGAAAATCTGGAATTGGCTGGGTTGGAAAAAACGCCAATCTTATCACCAAACAAAACGGATCTTTTTATTTTTTGGCAGAAATAATCTGTGATTTGGAGTTGGAAACCGATGTTCCGGAAACCGATCATTGCGGAACTTGCACCAAATGTATCGATGCTTGTCCTACCAATGCCATCGTTTCAGATAAAATTATCGACGGAAGCAAATGTATTTCATACGCAACAATAGAATTGAAAAATGAAATTCCTGTAGAATTTTCAAAAAAAATGGAAAACTGGATGTTTGGTTGCGATATTTGTCAGGATGTTTGTCCCTGGAACCGTTTTTCAAAACCGCATCAACAACCGAAGTTTTCACCAAATGAAGCTTTATTGAATTTTCAAAAAAAGGAATGGAAAGAATTAACCCAAGAAATATTTTCAGAAATTTTTAAAAAATCGCCGGTTAAAAGGACAAAATTTTCCGGTTTGAAAAGAAATATTGAGTTTCTAGACAGAAAAATTGAAGGGTAAAAATATGTTTCGGAATTTTTATTTTTTCCGAAAAGAGGGAGGAAAATTTTCAAACCTTTATTACCAAAGGTTTCAAGGATTTTTAAAAGCGAGTTACGCCGTAAAAAGAAAAAAGATTTTCAGGAAGACCAAGCTTCACCGAAAATCAATATTTTTTTTGTTGAACTCTTTTTGGCGCAATTTTTACTCGAAATTTGAATCTCTTCTGCGATTTAGAATTTTTGTGCATATATTGTTAAGTATTTCGCTATTAAATTTACAATAATTTCTTAAACTTCCAAATATTTTAAAGAAAATTAAATATTAATTTTATGAAACAATAACCAGCTTTTTAAGAGACTAGTCATTTTAATGAAATTTAAAAAAATTAGATTAAGAATTATGAATGTAAAAAAAGGCATTATTACTTTTTTAAAAGGAGTTTGGATCACTCTTGGAATTATCGTTTTTTATATATTAATGGGTCTTTTAATTCCCCTGATTGAAGTTCCTGAAAAGAAAACCAACGATCCCAAAACAATAGAAGTTTATATCCTTACCAACGGTGTACATACCGATTTGGTAGTTCCGATAAAAAATCATTTGATGGATTGGAGCCGCGAAATTCCTTTCGAAAATACCGTTTCCAAAAGAAAAGATTTTAGTTTTTTATCCATTGGTTGGGGCGATAAAGGTTTTTATCTGGATACCCCAACTTGGGCTGATTTGAAATTTTCTACTGCTTTTAAGGCGGCTTTTTGGCTAAGTGAATCCGCAATGCATTGTACTTTTTACGAAAAAATGAAAGAAGGAAAAGACTGTAAAAAAATCATGATCACCGAAAATCAATACAAAGATTTGATTGCTTTCATCAAAAATAAATTCGACAGAACCAAAGACGGAAAAGTAATTTTAATAAAAACCAATGCAGTTTACGGAAAAAATGATGCTTTCTACGATGCAAAAGGAAGATACAGTTTTTTGAATACTTGTAACACCTGGACCAATGACGGTTTAAAAGTTGCCGGACAAAAAGCTGCACTTTGGACGCCCACGGATTTTGGAATTTTCCAACATTACGATTAAAAAAAGTGGCTTCAAACGAAGCCATTTTTTTTGATTTTTTTAAAATTTTAGTTTTGATAAAAACCATTGGTGCTTCTTCCTGCATCAAAAGTTTTCAAAACATTTCCAGAAGTAGAATAAACGGTAATCTTACTATCCGCTGTAGCGCCATTTGCATCAGAAGTGAAAATTTTTCCGTCAATAACATTCATTCCGTATAAAGTGGACCAAGAGTTATCTGTAACGGTGATAATGGACGAAGGAACGGTTGTAGCATTCATCGCCATTTTATAAATTTGAGTTCCGTTACTGAAGTAGAAGTCGGTTCCTTCAATATCTAAATTGGTAGCATTAGACAAACCTGTAAGATTGGTAGTTTTTACCAAAGAACCCGCAGAACTGTACTGATAAATGTAAGAATTGGTTCCGTCTGCAGCAATAGCATACACCGAACTGTTGTTGGAAACAATTTTATTAATTTGTCCAGCAGGAATTGTAATGGTAGAACTCACGGTGTTTCCGGAAGTTTCCACAACGCTTATTTTATTTCCAAAACCATAGCTGGCGTGCTGTACAAAAATTTTTCCACCGGCTTCAACTACTCTTTCTGTAGTTTCTGTAAAAGGAATTTTTTTTACAAAACTGCGATCTGAATTTTTAAAAATACTCAGGAATTTATCTCCACCATAAGCATCGTTGGTTACATAAATAAAGTTATTGGCAAAGGCAATATATCTTGGTTGGTTAATTTCGGAAGTCATTTCCGCTTCTTTTTTCATGGTATAGCGGTTTGCAACCACCACTTTGTTGGAGTTGTTGGCAACGAAATACGCCCAATCTCCGCTAAAATCAATGGTTTGAAGAACATCACCCAAAAGTGCATTGTTGTTATTGGTTGAAAAAATATTATTTTCTATCGTGCTTAAATCTTTTGAAATAAAAGAAACGCTTGCATTTGGGCTTCCAAAATTTCCTTCATTGGCTACTAAAAATCCGTTTTCATAAGCGCCTTTTGGAGTTACAATGGGATCGTCCTCTGTACAAGAAATGTTGAACAGTAAACTGATGGCTAAAAGCATCGAAAAAAGTTTGGTCATTTTCATTTTCATTTTGAAAAATATTTAAAAGTTAATGGATAAATTTATACTGTAGTTTCGTTTTGGAAGCGGATAAAAAGCAGTTGTTTCGTAAACGGTGTCCGTTAAATTATTCACTTTAAATCCGATTTTATAATTTTTGAAAATGGTGGATGAAATTCCGGTATTCATCACAAAATAAGGTTCAATATCATCCGTTTTGCTTTCATCTGAGGAAGTAAAAGTTTGTCCGTTAAACATTCCTTGTACAAAAAATTCTATTGGTTGAATTTGATACTGAATCATTCCAAAAGCTTTATGAATCGGAACATAATTCAGTTGAAATCCGGTTTCCAAATTTTCAGATTTGGTGTAGGCATAACCGATGTTTCCATTCAACTGATGTTTTCCGAATTTCTGATAAAAATCCAAAACCGTCTCCAAACCTAAAACCCGGACTTCATTAGTATTTACTGGAGCCCAAAAACCCGCAGAAGTCGGCATCCAACGAATCATATCGTAAATTTTGTTATAGAATGGGGTAACTGAAATTTTAAAATTTTTATAAGAAAATTGTGGGGTAATTTCCGCTTGGTAAGAAGTTTCGGGTTTCAAATCCAAATTTCCGCCAGGTTTCCAATACAAATCGTTGAAAGTAGGATACCTGAAATTTTTCGACGCTTTAAATTTTACCAAAAATTGAGAACCAAATTTATAATTTCCGCCAAAAGAATAAAGAAACGGAGCTTCAATATTTTCTACAAATTCTTTTTTTGCTCCGGCTTCCAGATATATTTTATGATTTTCAAATTTTAGTAAAGTTGCTAAAGAACCAGCCCATCTTTTTGGTTTTTTGATGCCACTTTTAAAACCTTCACCGTTTTCCTGAGATGCTTGTCCAATGACATTCAATTTTAAATTTTCTCTCAATTGATAATCAAAATCGTTTTTGAAAAGGAATGTTTTTCCGTTTCCGCCACTTTCTCTCGGTTTTTCAAGATTTGGAAAATAGGAAAAAGCCTCCTGAAGATATGCGGTACTCAACAGGTTTTCATAATTTTCCCCTGAGTTTTTCCAGGAAATTAAACTTCGGAAACTGTCGCTTAAATATTTGGTTTTCGTCTGCTGAATTTCAAAAATAGGATAATGTTGTTCTCCGAAAAACTGCTGGGAATGCCAATAAATCTGATTATTTTCATTAAAACGATAAGCAGAACTTACATTAAATGTTTGGTTGTTGTATTTTCCGTTTCTGTTGAGGTAATTTATTTCAGGAACTTCATAATTATTTTCGCTTTGCGAAATTCCGGCCGAAAAAACCAAAGCCAATTTTTCGTTGCTGTAAGCTGTTTTTAAAGAAGAATTTAAAGTTTCAAAAGATCCGTATTCTGCGAAAAATCTTCCTTTAAAACCTTTATCAAAAGAAATTTCATTGTTGAGGTGTATTGTTCCACCAATTGCTGCGCTTCCATATTCTACACTTCCTCCTCCAGATTTTACTTCGATATTGTCATAATTCAACAAAGAAAGATTATTGATATCGCCTTGTCCCAAAAAGATGGAATTTACAGAAATTCCGTTCCATAAAAAGGAAGTTTGTTGCCCTGTGGTTCCTCGAAATGAAGGAGAAGAAACGGCGCCTCGTCCATTTTCCTTAATATAAACTGGCGTTTGAAATCGTAAAGTTTCAGAAAGATTGGTCGCATTTTTCTGAATTTCTTCATGGGAAATTTTGTAGAGAGTCTGCGTCTTTCTGGCTTCAGCAATTTGTTTGTCGAAAATAAAAACGGTATCAATTGTTGTTTCCTGTGCCGAAACAAAATAAGTTGCAAAAAATGCACATAGGGTAAAATAGAAGCTATTTCTCATATTCAGGCTTTTCCTCCGAAAGCGTTTTTTGTTTATTACGTTCAGCAAGGTCTCCTGACTTTCACTTTTTCTGCGCCTTCCCGAGTTTCTCAGTGACTTTTTGCAGAAAAATTTTCAAACTTTTAAACTTCCATCTTCCGACTTCGGCCTTCCAGCTTTTTGTGATTTACAGTTGCGGGGACAGTTTGTGATTTTCGCACAATTCCCTTTTCTGAATGTTTTGCAAAGATAATTTTTCTTGTGAAATAAAAAAATCAGGATTTACCTGATTATATTTTTAAAGAAAACTCGCATCAAAGGAGAAAGGAAGCAAATCTCTGATGGAATTGGTTTTATAAATTTCTCCATCCAAAGAAGCAAAATAAATCTCAATGTTTTCATTTTGTTTTACTTCATATTCCAAAATGCTTTGTCTGCAACTTCCACAAGGCGGAATTGGAAAAGATGTTAGAGCATCTTTTGGAGCTCCAATCACAAATAATTTTTTAATTTTTAGGTTTGGATAATTCGCGGAAGTCCAAAAAATCGTGGTTCTTTCAGCGCATAAACCTGAAGGATAAGCCGCATTTTCTTGATTATTTCCGGAGATAATTTCTCCATTTTCCAATAAAAGCGCACAACCAACGGTGAAGTTGGAATATTGGGCATAGGCTTTTGTTCTGGCTTCAAATGCAGCATCACAAAGTTTTTTAACTTCACTATTGAGCTCTTTTTGTGAAGCGATAATTTCAAATTTAATATTGAATTCTTTTTCCATTTTTAAAATTCGGGGAATAAATATATAAAAATTTTAAAACCATAAAGCTAAAATCTTAAAATTCAAATAAAACAACTTTTGAGGTTTCTTTATATTTGTATCATTAAAAGTATTAACTGATGATTTTATATTCTCCCATAAAATTTAGAAATTTAGAACTGATAAATCGAATCGTAATGTCGCCAATGTGTATGTATTCTTGTGAAAATGGAGTTGCCACAGATTTTCATAAAGTACACTACGGAAGTAGAGCGCAAGGTGGAGTAGGATTGGTGATGGTGGAAGCTACCGGTGTTGAACCTCGGGGA
>JAEZWE010000178.1 GCA_023420435.1 Bacteroidota bacterium | reverse complement strand
CAGTAATACTGATGAAAATGCTAATAATAAAGAAGAGACTTCGCAATATCTTATTTTAACTCTGTTAAAAGTTTTTCCGCAAGTAAACTGTCGTTCCCTGTTTTTTGGGCCAATTTTAAGGAAGCTTCTGCAAACATTTTTGCCTCTTCCATTTTTCCGGATTTTTGATAAATTTTAGCCAAAATATAAGTGTTTTCTGCAGTTTCCTGACGCATTACCGATTTTTCTGCCCATTCCTGAGCTTTTTTCAAAGAATTTAGGTTGGTCGCTTTTTCAGAAAAAATCCACGCTGCCTTTAGCAAATCTTGCGTATCAAATTTTTCGGAATCTGCATAATAAGCTAAAGCGGTTTTCTCGTACATCGGAAATAGATCCTGAATTTCATAAAAATTGAGTTTCAACCTCCATAATGCTTTATCCGCTTCTTCTTTACCAACCAATTTTTCGGCATTGGTTATGAAAAATTCTTCCTTAATTATTTTATTTTTCTCATCTACAGCATCCGTCATCAATTTTTGTAATTTGTAAAAATTATCATATTGCGTGTATTGTTCTTCCGTCATTACTTTGATAATTTCTTCTTTATTCTCGACGAAAAATTTATAATTGGGGTCTAAATAAGATTTTACAAAAAACAGAAGATAGCCCAATTCATCTTTAGTGAATTCCTTGGTTTTCTTGTTTTCAAAATATCTTTCAGAAGCTAATTTTGCGAATTCGTAATCGGAATTGGAATTCAGTTTAATAATGTTGATCAAAAATTCAGGACTTTTTTCTCCTTTGTCGAAACGTTCACGTAAAGAACCAATATTTTTAACTGCTGCATTAGCTTCTTTTCCTAAATCGATGAACAGAGATTCCGCCATATAACCCATATTTCGGGAAATTAACTGTCCATCACCATTTAAAAAAAGATAAGTAGGATAGGATTGAACGCCATATTTTTGTGCAATTTCTCTTCCTTCACCTTTTTCCATGTCAAAAGTAGCATTGATAAAGGTTGAATTATAAAAATCGGCAACTTCTTTTTTAGGAAAAACATTTTTTTCCATCATTTTACATGGACCACACCAAGAAGCCATTGCATCAATAAAAACGAGCTTGTTTTCTTTTTTTGCTTTGGCTAAAATTTCTTTGAACGGAATTTTTTCAAAACGGATTCCTTCTTGTGCAAATACGGTAAAAGAGAAGAAAAGTAAATATAAATAAATCAGTTTTTTCATTTCTAATTTTTGTGCTGCGAATATAACTAAAAAAAACAGCAAATTATTTTGTTTGTAAAATGCTTCGGTTTTATAAAATTAAACTAAAATCCCTACTGTTTGCTGGGATTTTTGAGATTTTATTTTTTTGGAATATTAGCTAAAATGTCTTTCAAATAGCTCCAGAATTTTTGGGTTGATGGAATGTTCGCTCTTTCATCGGGAGAATGTGCTCCTTTAATGGTTGGTCCGAAACTTACCATCTCCATTTCCGGATAATTGGCGCCGATAATTCCGCATTCCAATCCGGCGTGACAAGCCACGACGTGCGGTTTTTCTTTGAAATTTTTCTCGTAAATTTCCGTCATCGTTTTCAAAATTTCAGCATCCGGTTTTGGTTTCCATCCCGGATATGATCCGCTGAATTCTACATTCATTCCGGCTAATTCATAAACTGATTTTAGTTGTTCCGCAACTGCATATTTTGTTGAATCTACAGAAGATCTGGATAAATTTAAAATTTTCAGTTCTCCATTTTTCAGTTCTACACGGGCAATGTTGTTGGAAGATTCAACTAAATCAGCAACATCTGGCGACATTCTGTAAACGCCATTGTGAGCGGATTTTAAAGCTAAAATTATTTTTTTTGAATCTTCTTCAGAAATGGCTTTCTCAGGAGTTGAGAAATTTTCAATCGTTATTTGTAAATCTTTCTCAACTGTTTTGAATTCCTCCAAAATAGCCGATTTTAGCCCTGAAGCCGCTTCAATAAATTCTGGAGCATTTCTTACTGAAATGATCGCATTGGCTTCCCGAGGAATTGCGTTTCGCAAACCACCACCATCAATAGAAATAATTTGTAAATTTTGGTTATAAACTCCGGTAAAAAGTAATCTTCCCAAAATCACATTGGCATTTCCGAAACCTTTGTGGATATCCATTCCGGAATGTCCACCTTGTAAACCTTTTACTTCAATTTTCACTTCCATTCCTCTAGCTTCTTCCAGAGGGAAATTTGCAGTTGCAGTAACATCAATTCCACCAGCACAACCGATATCAATTTCGTCATCTTCTTCGGTGTCAAGATTTAATAAAATTTCGCCAGATAATTGTCCAGGTTTTAAACCCATTGCTCCAGTCATTCCTGTTTCTTCATCAATCGTGAAAAGCGCTTCCAAAGCTGGATGCGGAAGATCTTTGCTTTCTAAAATCGACATTATTGCAGCAACACCCAATCCATTATCAGCGCCTAATGTGGTTCCTTTTGCTTTCACCCAATCTCCTTCAATTTCCATTTCAATACCTTGGGTTTCAAAATCGAAATTTACGTCGTTGTTTTTCTGGCAAACCATATCGAGGTGACTTTGTAAAACCACTTTTTTGCGGTCTTCCATTCCTGAAGTTGCCGGTTTTTGAATGATGACGTTTCCAACTTCATCAACCGTTGTCGGTAAACCCAGTTTTTCGCCGAAATTTTTAATAAATTCAATTACTTTTCCTTCTTTTTTTGAAGGTCTTGGAACGGCATTTAATGCTGAAAAATTTTTCCAGATAATTTGCGGTTCAATATTAGATAAAGGCATGTTTTAAGATTTTTTCAAATTTAAGAATAAAAAAAACGCTTTCGAAATTCCGAAAGCGTAATAGGGTAAATTTTATAAAATTTTAACAGCCGCATTCACCGTAAATTCGTGAAGTTGTTTTTTCGCCGGTTTTTTTATTTTCAACCGTCATTTCGCCTTCAAACATCATCACTTCTTCCAGTTCTTTTACTTTGTTTCCGCGCATAAAAATTCTAAAGTTTTCATTTTCAATGTTTTTTTGAAAATTGGACGGATCAAAATCGCCTTCTTCCATCGGAATTTTAACGAGTTTTCCGTTCACTTTGATGTATCCTTTATTTCCGTAATCATCGATGTAAATATATTTTTCAGCATCAAAATCGGATTTACTTTCTGCAAAATAGCAGGAACAACCTTCCACTTCAGGAGGAAAACCAAAGGTCTCTAACTGAAAATTATTTTTTGAAATTTCCGTGGAATCAATAATAGATTCATTCAAAGAATCATTTACAGAAATTTCATCTGTTGTTTTTATTGAGGTGTTTTCTTTTTTACAACTTATTAAAATTACCGCCAAAAGAAGCGTTAATACACTAATCTTCATTTTTAAATTTTTAAAATTTTATCCTCTAGATCTTTCCAAAAGCACCATCATTAAAAGAGAAAGAACAATTAAGCTTTCTTCTTCATCAGGAATATCTACTAAACGATCCAGTTGAAATCTTCTTCCAATCATGGAAGGCATTTTTTTAAGTTTGAAATACACTTTTCCAGAAGCGTCTTTTACAGAATAAGATGGATTCAGGAAATATCCGGTAAACATTCCGATAATAGGGATTTCACCGATGAAATTATCGAAAAATTTAATCCAACCATTATCTTCAGAAATTTGAAATTTAGATTGGTCGTTTTGATCTAAAACATCATACGTTGCTTTCCAAAAAGATCGCATTCCACGTCTTGCCAATCTTCCAAAACTGGCGCCATTAAACTGGTTCATGATAGAGTAGGACGCATTAAAATCCAACCAACGATCTGCTTTGATGCGGAATAATTCCTTCGATCTGGATTCATCACTAAAAATGACAACGTCTTCTTTTAGCTTGAACATTTTTTGCCTTACATAAGCGACATAATTTCCGTTTCTGTCCGTAATATTGAAATCACTGGAAAGTGTTGAAATTTTGAATTTGAAATCTAAAGGATAATTTAAATTAGGTAAAACCATTTTTTGTTTTTTGTAAAAATAGGAAAAATAGGTTGGGAATTTTGGTTTTTTCGTTCATTTCAAAAAATTATCTTTGTGGGATGGATTATCCAAGTAAAGTTTTAGCAAAAGCGGTAGAAGAAATTTCGGGCTTGCCGGGAATTGGTAAAAAATCGGCACTTCGTTTGGCGCTTCATCTTTTGAAACAGCCTGCAAGTCAAGCAATGGCTTTGGGAGATGCTTTGCAAAAACTGGTAAATGACATCCAATATTGTAAAGAATGCTACAATTTTTCAGATATGGAAATTTGCGAAATTTGCAGAAATCCGAATCGGGATTCCCAAATTTTATGCGTGGTGGAAGATGTTCGCGATGTAATGGCGATTGAAAACACGGCAAAATTTCGAGGGAAATATTTGGTTTTGGGCGGGAAAATTTCTCCCATGGAAGGAATTGGTCCCAATCAGTTGAATATTTCAGGAATTGAAAAAAAAATAAATTCCCAAGAATTGAAAGAAATTATTTTTGCGCTTTCTGCAACAATGGAAGGGGATACTACAGCGTATTATATTTACAAAAAATTCAAAAATTTCGAGGTTAATTTCTCCAGTATTGCGCGCGGAATTTCTGTAGGTGATGAACTGGAATATGCCGATGAAATTTCTTTAGGCAGATCGATTTTGAACCGACTTCCTTACAATGAAAAGGATTAATTCAAATAAATAAAATTGGATGATTTCTGTAATAATACCTTTATATAATGCTGAATCGACGATTGTAAAAGCATTGGATTCCGTGAAAAACCAAAAAACGGATGAGGTTTTCGAAATTTTTGTGATTAATGACGGATCTACAGATAACAGTAAGGGAATTGTTGAAAATTATATTCTCGAAAATCCTGAAATGAAAATCCATCTCATTCATCAGGAAAATAAAGGCGTTTCTGCAGCCAGAAATGCCGGACTTCGTTTAGCCAAAGGCGAATTTATAGCCCTTTTAGATGCTGATGATGTATGGCTTCCCGAAAAAACAGAAAAACAGATGCGTTTTTTGAAGAATGAAGAGATTAAATTGGATTTTCTGACAAGTTTATGGAATGATGAGAAAGTGACATTTCCTTATAAACTTGGAGAAAATGGCTTGGTGAAAATCAGTTTAAGAAAACTTCTTTTAAAAATTACTGGACAAACTTCAACTGCCATTTTTAAAAGAAAAATAATTGATGCAAATGTTTTTTTTGAAGAAAATCAACGATATTCGGAAGATGCTAATTTTTGGATGAAAGTAAGTGAAAATTTTGAAATGAATTTGCTTCCTGAATCATTAGTAATTGCTGGTTCTGGAAAAAAATCTTTTGGAATTTCCGGGCTTTCTGCTAATTTGAAGGAAATGGAGAAAGGAATACAGAAAAATATTCTTGAAATGTATAGCAATAAAAGAATTTCTAAAATTGAATATATCATTTTTCGAATATTCTCGAAAATTAAGTATCTTGTAAGATATGTTCGTTAGTTATGTTTTATAAGTGGTTTTGGGGCTTTAGAGCTTTAATTTATGCTCCTTTTTTTGGGAGTTTTGGAATGCCATCCTACATTGGTAAACCTATTTTTTTGAAAGGTATTTCAAAAATTTATATTGGTAAAAAAGTTCGAATTTTTCCACATATTCGTCTTGAACTTAGTGGAAATGGAAGTATTCATATTAGAGATGAGGTGGTTATTCAACAAAATGTGCATATTACAGCTGGCGATTTTTTAGAAATTGGAAAGAAAACTTTAATTCTAGCAAATACTTTTATTACAGATATCGATCATGATTATACTGAAATTGATAAGCATATTTTAGAACAGAAATTAATCATACAAAAAACTAAAATTGGTGAAAATTGTTTTATCGGAATGGGAGCTGCAATAATGGCAGGTACAACTTTGGGAAATCATTGTGTTGTTGGCGCAAATTCCGTTGTAAGAGGTAATTTTCCAGATTATTGCGTTATTGTTGGAGCTCCAGCAAAAATTGTGAAAAAATACAATCATGAAAATGGAAAATGGGAAAAGATTTGAAAGAAAATAATCACAAAAACATCCTCATTACAGGAGGTGCCGGTTTTATAGGAAGCAATTTGGCTTTGAAGCTTTTGGAAAAAGGGTATTCTGTTACCGTTTTGGATAATTTGTCTTCCCAAATTCACGGCGAAAATCCGGAAAAAGATTCACCGCTTTATCAAAGTATTTTAGGGAAAGTAAATTTTATAGAAGGCGATGTTACCGTTCGTGAAGATTGGGAAAAAGCCATTGAAAATCAGGATTTAATCGTTCATTTTGCGGCTGAAACTGGAACCGGACAATCCATGTATTTGGTGGAAAAATATAACCGAGTTAATGCTTTGGGAACCGCAATCATGATGGACGTTTTGCTTCATCAAAAAAATACGGTAAAAAAAATAATTTTGGCGTCTTCCAGAGCTATCTACGGAGAAGGAAAATATGAACATCCGGTTTTGGGAGCTGTTTTTCCAAAACAACGGGATCAAAATAAAATGTTGAAAGGTAATTTTGATATTTGTTCAGAAGACGGAACTTTACTTTTACCCGTTGCAACAGACGAAAATTCTAAAATTCATCCTTCCTCCATTTACGGAATTACCAAAAGTTATCAAGAAGAAATTATACGAACTGTAGCTTCTTCGCAAGATATCAATTATGTGATGTTGCGTTATCAAAACGTGTATGGAGCAGGACAATCGTTGTTAAATCCTTACACCGGTATTTTATCGGTTTTTACTTCGCAAATTTTAAACGGAAAATCCATCAATGTTTTTGAAGACGGAAAACCGGCAAGAGATTTTATTTATGTTGATGATGCTGTGGAAGCCACTATTTTAGCGATAGAATCAGAAAAAGCTAATAATCAAGAGTTTAACGTTGGAACCGGTGAAGTAACCTATATTTCGGATGTTGCCGAAAAATTGGTGAAAATTTATGAAAAACCTACTAAAATTGAAATTACCGGCGCTTTCCGAATTGGCGATATCCGTTACAACGTTGCAGACTTAACCAAGATAAAAAATATCTTGAATTACGAACCTAAAATAAGTTTTGAAGAAGGCGTGAAAAAATTTGCAAACTGGGCTTTACAACAGCATATTGGCGATAATAATTTTGCAAAATCACTGCAGGAAATGCGCGAAAAAGGATTATTAAAAGAATGAGTTTTTCCGGAAAAAGAATATTGTTTATTTCCGCCAGTTTTTTCAGCTACGAAAAAGCGATTATTCAACATCTTGAAAAATTAGGAGCTTCAGTCGATTTTTTTGATGAAAGACCTTCCAATTCGGTTTTTTCCAAAGGAATAATTCGGGTACACCGAAAGTTTTATCAGCAAAAAATTAATCAATATTACCAATCGATTTCAGAAAAAACAAAAGGGGAGAAGTATGATTTTTTTCTATTAATTAAAGGAGAATCGGTTCCCGAAAAATTTTTAGAAAATTTTAAAAATCAACATTCGGAAACCCAAATGATTTTCTATCTCTACGATTCGGTGAAAGAATATCCGAGATTTTTGGATTTGTTGCCTTATTTCGATAAAAAAATCACTTTTGAACCTTCAGATGCGAAAAAATATCAGCTGCAATTTCGTCCACTTTTTTTTATTGACGATTATGTTTCTGAGAGCAAAAAA
>JAEZWE010000180.1 GCA_023420435.1 Bacteroidota bacterium | reverse complement strand
GAATTGCTTCCCTTTCATTTTGAAGAAATAAAAGACAGTACCAGTATTGTTCAGGATTATTATTCAAGAACGATAGAATTTGCGGTTTTTGAAGAAGGTAAATTTACCATTCCAGCTTTGGAAGTGAAGATTGGCGGAGAACTTTTTCACACCATTCCTTATGAAGTAGAAGTGGTAAATACCGCCAATAAAGGTGATGAAATTAATGACATCATGCCTAATAAAGGCGTAAAACTGCAAGTTCAGGATTATTGGGATCTTTATAAGTGGTATATTATAGCAGCACTTCTGGTTTTAGTTCTTATTTTGTTGATTATTTTCCTCCGCAAATATTTCAAAAAACGGAAAAATTCACTGGTAGTAATGACCAACCAAACTTTGAAAGAATTAGAAGCTTTAAAAAAGAAAAAATTTATAGAAACTGGAAACTTCCGTTCATTTTATGTAGAATTAATCGATATTACGAGGAATTTTATCACCAAGCAATACCATATTCCTGCGGATGTTTTACTGACGGATGATTTAATTGAGGTGATGAAAAAATCCAACAGCATTTCCACTTCCAATGAAAAAATTGTAGAAGAAATATTTCTTCGTGGTGATTTGGTGAAATTCGCCAAAACCTTTCCGGATCAGCAAATGATGGAAACCGATTTTGGAAATATTAAAGATTTTGTAAAACGTTCGTCCAAAGATTTGGAAGCAGAACAATTAAGAACCGGCGTATAAATGATGTTTGATTTACCCAATTTTGAGTTTCAAAGTCCTTGGCTTTTATTGCTTTTTCTTGTTTTTATTCCATTAATAATAAGAGATTTAGGAAAAAAAAGACGTCACGGAATTACGGTTCCTACCGTTAAAAATATGAAGGAAAACAAAGGAATTTTGTTCGTCATGTTTTTACTGAAAATTTCAAAATATATTATTCTTTCCGCGTTAATTATCGCTATTGCAAGACCAAGAACTTTTTCAGTTTCCGAAGATCGTGACGATTCTAAAGGGATTGATATTATGCTTTCTGTGGATGTTTCACTCAGTATGTTGGCCAGAGATTTGGATCCGGACAGAATTACAGTTTTGCAAAATATGTCCAAAAGATTTGTAGAAAAACGTCCTAATGACCGTCTTGGATTGGTCATTTATTCTGGTGAAGCTTTTACAAAAGTTCCTGTAACTTCAGATCATCAAATTGTTCAGGAAGAACTTTCGGTTTTGGATCCTTTGGAACTTCAACCAGGAACAGCCATTGGAGAAGGTCTTTCTGTAGCCGTAAATCATTTAAAAGACAGCAAAGCCAAAAGTAAAATTATTATTTTGATGACGGATGGTAAAAATACCATTCAAAATGCTATGGATCCAATGTTGGCGGCAAAATTGGCACAAGATTTTGGAATTAAGGTTTACACGATAGGAATTGGAACCAACGGTTATGCATTGATGCCTACACAAACCGATATTTTTGGAGATTTGGTTTTTACTGAAGCTGAGGTAAGTATTGATGAACCTCTTTTAAAAGAAATTGCTTCAACAACTGGTGGAAAATATTTTCGGGCAACCTCCAACCAAAGTTTAGAAGATGTTTATAATGAAATTAATCAACTGGAAAAATCAGAGATTAAATCTTCAAAATTGTATAATTATGAAGAATATTTTAGATTTTTTCTATGGATAGGTTTAGGTGTTTTGTTGTTAGATGCCTTGTTAAGATGGGTGTTTTTTAAATTTTTTAGTTGATGGATTGGTATATTGACAATTACTGGCTACTATTATTACTGCTACTTTTACCATTGCTGGGAATTTTGCTATTCCGATTTGTGAAATGGAAGAATTCCCGAAAAAATATTTTTGCAGAAGAAAGGTTTCAGGAATCACTTTTTGAAAAAAAATATAAATTTTCGAAAATTTTCCCAATACTTTATTTATTGGCTTCTTTATTTTTAATCTTTGCCATCATTGATTTATTGAACGGAAAAGAGGAAATCAAAGCAACGCAGCGACTAAACAATGTCATTTTCTTATTGGATGTTTCCAATTCCATGAATGCAGAAGATATTCAACCAAATCGACTTACAGAAGCAAAAAATATCATTCTGAATACGATGGGAAAATTGAAAAACGACCGTGTCGGAATTGTCGTTTTTGCAGGAGAATCCAGTTCTATTATGCCTTTAACAACAGATTATACCGCAGCAGACACCTATGTTAGTGCCATAGAAACAGGAATGGTAAAAATTCAGGGAACCGATTTTTTAAAAGCGATGCAGGAAACGGTGAAAAAATTTAAAAATGTTCCTAAAGGATCCAGAAAAGTCGTTCTTATCAGCGATGGAGAAGATAATGAAGGCAACGAAAATGAAGCCTCACAATTAGCAAAAAAAGAGGGAATTTCCGTGATTTCTGTAGGAATTGGTACTGAAGAAGGAGCACCGGTTCCGGAATATATTTTTGGACAGTTAATGGGATACAAAGTGGACAGAATGGGGCAAACCGTTATTACCAAAAGGCAAACACAGGCTTTAGAAAAAATTTCAAATTCTACCGGAGGAAATTTTATCGATGGAAATAACTTGGAAGAAGCCACATCAAAAATTCTTGATAATTTGAGTAACAAAGGAGGAACGTCCTCTGTTTTTATACAGTCGCACAATGCCATTCATTATTATCAGTATTTTTTGGCAGTATCTTTGTCATTATTCATACTGATATTTTTATTGAACCCAAAAAGGGACTTTAATGTTTGATTTTTTCCTTCATAATCAGAGTTTTGCATAAGTTTTTAACCGAAATTTAACATTTTGAACGCTGTTTTTTAAGAATTAAACAAATAATTTTGCACAGATGGATAAGAAATGCGTTGTTTTTACGTTTATGGTTACTTTTTTTGTTTCTGGAGTTCTTTCAGCGCAAAAAAGCTACAACGCATTAATGTTTGAAGGAAACCGTTTATTCGAAAAAAATAATTACGACGCTGCAGCCGGAAAATATATGGAAGCCGCAAAAGTAAATGATAAAAATTACGATGCCCATTATAATCTTGGTAATGCATTGTACAAAAAAAATAATTTTGAAGAAGCAAAAGCGGAATATGTAAAAGCCAATCAATTAGCCAAAACAATTTCCGATAAAGCTTCCGCTCTTCACAATTTGGGAAATGCTTATATGAAACTAAATCAACCTGAAAAGGCAGCGGAATTTTATAAGCAATCTCTAAAACAAAATCCACACAACGAAAAAACACGCAAAAATTATGAAATTGCGAAGCTGAAAGAAAAGGAAAATCAGCAAAAAGAAGATCAAAAATCCGGAAAAGATAAAGAAGGCGGAGATGATCAAAAACAAGGAAACCAAGGACAAGGAAACCAGAAACAACAAAATAACCAAGGAGGTGGACAATCCCAACAAAACCAAGGGCAAGGCAATAATGGTAAGGAAAAAAACGAAAATAATTTGCCCAAAGGAATGCAGGATGCCATCCTCAACCGAGCCTCAGAAAAAGAACGCGAAACCGCAAGACGAATTTTGAATAAAAACTCTTACTCAATGCCGGAGAGCAATGAGAAAGATTGGTAATGAACAGACTTTTTAGCATATTTTTACTTTTTACCGCTTTTCTATCTTATGGACAGGTCACTTTAGCCGCAGGTCCTGAAGAGAAAGAATTTTTTGTAAATAAACGTTTTACCATTACCTTCTTTTTGGAAATTGCCGGAGAAAACTTAGTGCAGGAATCACAATTCAGGATGCCCGATTTTTCAAAATTTGAAATTATTGGAAACGCTTCCGATACCAACCGAATTTTTCTGGAAAATGGAGTCGTTAATCAACAAATTGTGCAGTGGGTTTTGGAACCTAAACAAAGTGGAAGAATGAAAATTGGTTCTGCTTTGGTAACGGTAAACGGTAAAATTTATAAAACAGAACCTTTTGAAATTTTTGTAAAAGAAGCAGAAAAAAAAGAAATACCCACTAATGCGAAAAAAGATCGCGACGTTTATTTAAATGTTGAAGTAGAAAACCGTGAAGTTTACGAAAATCAACCAACAGTTGCCATTTTAAAAGCATATTCGCGCAATTATGATAATTTCAGAAAAGTAAAAAATATTAAGCTTCCGCAACAGGAAAACATTAATGTAAGACCTATAAGTTATCAAAAATCTGAAATTGATCCTTCCGGCGAAATGGCTTCTCAGGTTTTAGCCGTTTTTATTATTTTTCCTAAGGAATCCGGGAAATTAGAAATTCCTCCTGTTTCTGCGCATTTATTGAATAAGGGAAATAAAATTGTGTCCAACAAAATAAAACTCAATGTTAAAAAGCTTCCCGAAAATTCACCGGAAGATTATAAAAATGCCGTTGGAAAATTTGATCTTTCTATCACAAAGAACGATAATGAAGCGCTTGAAGTTAATAAACCTTTTACCATTTCTGTAAAACTTTCAGGGAAAGGTAATTTGAATAATATCAATCTTCCTGAAATTAAAAGTAATAACGATTTTCAGGTTTTTGAACCTAAAATCATCAATAAAACGGCTGCTGAAAATGACGGTCTTGCAGGAGAAATTATTGCCCAATATGTCATCATTCCAAAAAGAGCAGGAATGATTTCTTTGGCTACAGAAAATTTTTCTTATTTCAATCCTGAAGATCAGAGTTATGTAGATTTAGGTTCAAAATCTTTAGCTCTTGAAGTGAAAACACATAACGAAATTTTGGATCAACGAACCGCCATGGAAAGGGTGAATGAATATACCAATAATGTTTTGGAAACTGTGGACAGCTCTGTTCTGAAAACAAATCACCTCAAATTAAAAGAAAAAAACAGCATCAATTGGAAAGCTTTAAGCATTAATGCCTTCATCATGTCTGTTTTGTTTATGGGTTTTTTAGTATTTAAAAATATTCAGAAAAATAACGAAAAAAATATTAAGAATTCATCAGGAAAAAGCATTACAAACATAGCTGAAGAAGAAATTAAAATTAAAAATCACCTTCAAGTTGACTCATCCGATTATTTCAATTATTTGCAAATAATGTTGGAAAAAAGTGATTATGAGAGTTTCTTTAAAACGGTTGAAGATTTGGACAAAAATATGCGGGAACAATTTTCAATTCAAGGAAAAGATGATTTTCCAAAATTTTTAGAAAATAAATTTGGTCGTGCGGTTTCGGATCAGTACCGAAATCTTTCGCAGAAAATAAGTATTGAGAAATATGCACCTTTTCGTCTTCCTGAACAAATGAATGATCTATTTCATGAGATTAAAGAATTGTATTCAGTAATTAGCAAATAATCATTTTTTATTCATAATTTTGCGGAATTAATAAATTTTGAAAAGATGTTTGAGCATTTTTCTTTTAAAGAAGTTCTTACTTGTTCCATGGTTTTGTTTGCGGTAATAGATATCGTAGGTTCTATCCCTATTATTGTAAGTTTAAAACAAAAATTCGGAAAAATTGAATCTGAAAAAGCAGCTGCTGTAGCTGGTTTACTGATGATCGTTTTCCTTTTTGTAGGAAATAAAATTTTGAAATTTATTGGCGTTGATGTCAATTCCTTTGCAATTGCTGGAGCTTTTGTCATTTTTATTATTGCGTTGGAAATGATTTTAGGCGTGCAAATTCAGCGACATTCCGAAGCTAAAGCAGCATCAATTGTTCCTATTGCTTTTCCGTTGATTGCAGGAGCCGGAACTTTAACCACCACACTTTCTTTAAAAGCAGAATATCACGATATTAACATTATTTTGGGAATTATACTGAATACTGTTTTTGTTTACATCGTTTTAAGATCAGCGAATTGGCTGGAAAAATTTATTGGAGAAGGAACCTTGAAGGTAATTGAAAAAGTTTTCGGAATTATCCTTTTAGCGATATCTATTAAATTATTTACTGCTAACTTTGCACAACTTTTCTCCACCTACGTTAATTTTTAAAAAAAACCATCATGCATTTAGTATATAAAATATTTTTAGGCGTTTTTATCATCCTTGCGGGAATTAATATTTATGCTATAGATTACAGCAAAGGATTGATGCATGAAGACAATTCTAAATTTCTGTTTTCATGCGGAGCTGCCATTTTAGGAATTGTTGGCGTATTTATTCTGAATATGTGGAGCAAGTTGAGAACAGCTAAATAGCTATATTTTTCAAAATGGCTTGTGCTTTAAGTTCTGTTTCACGCCATTCTTTTTCGGGGTTGCTTTTAGTGGTAATTCCGCCTCCAACAAAAATATTTGCAGATTTTTGAAAGAATTCAGCACAACGTAAATTCACGAAAAACTGAATATTTTCTTCAGTTTCCACCTCAATATAACCGGCGTAAAATTTTCGGTCAAATTTTTCGAAATTTTCAATAGCGTTTTTGCAAAAATCTTTTGGAATTCCGCAAACAGCCGGAGTTGGGTGAAGTTCGTTAATAAGATCAGCTAAATTTTCTTTTTGAATTTTTGCTTTAAAATCGGTTCTCAGATGTTTGATATTTCCCGAAATATGATCGTAAGTTTCTGAAACTTTAACTTCTTGAGCATAATTTTCAAGATTCTTTTTGATAAAATCAGTAACCGATTTTTGCTCCAGAATTTCTTTTTCGCTCCAATGTTCTTCAAGAGGCAAAGTTCCGGCTAAACTCATTGTTTCAAAATCAGAGTTTTTTTTGTTGAATTTTCCTAATAATTCCGAAAAAGCCCCCATCCAACAAGTTCTATTTTCAATAAAAAAATAGCAAAAAGCATTTTCAAATTGTTTAGAAAGATTTAGAAAAGTTTGGGTAAGATGGAGGGTTTTATTTCCAAAATCCTGAAAATTAATTTCTTTTTGGCGGGCAAAAACTAATTTTTGAAGGTCATTCTGTTTTATGAAATCAATAATTTCTGAAACGGTTTCATTATATTTTTTTTCCGATAAAGCCTCGTTTTTCGGTTTGTCTTTTTCTAAATTTTTTGTGGTAAAAACCGGAATTTCCGAACCTGAAATGGGAACGATATTTCCTCTGAAAATTTGTTTTTTATTTCCTGAAAAGGAATGAAAAGTAACCTTTTTTTCGGATGAATTTTCATCGGTGGTGTAAAATTGGTCGTCGTAAGGAAATCGGAAATATAGCATGAGATAAATGTAGAAAACAGGATTTAATATTCGTCCATTTTTAAAGAGTACTGAATTCCAAATAGAATTTTTTGATTCATGATTCCGTCATTTACTTTAAAAATAATAGGACTGTTGAGCGCTTTGTTGCCAAATTTCAGTTGTTTGTAACGGCTATGGCTCATTTCAGCAGAAAAATTAAATCTTCCGGCTTTAAATCTTAAACCGTAAATAAATCCGAAATAGAGATTATTGGAACTGAAATTTTCAATTTTTCCAAAAATATCATTTTCCGGAATAAAAAAATTCATTTTCATCACCGAAAAATTGGTAGAAAAACCGATAAAAGGAGAGAAACCACCAATGCTGTATCCCACAGAAATGGGAACCGAAATTTCGTCGTGTTTATTATTGAAATTTTCAAAAAGTGCAGGAACACCGTCTTTGTTGAAGTAAAATCCTGAAAGTTTATTGTTTGCGGAATATTTGTCGATATAGTAAGTTCGTGGCCAGTGCGAAATATTAACGCCTAATCTTATCGAAAGCATTTCCGGAAAATAATATTCCCGCTGAAACCAAACTCCGGCTCCACCACCAGCACTTCCTTTTGCGTTAGAACCGGTAAAAAGATCCAATTTTTTGGAACCTCCAAAAACTTCAACACCATAGCTGTAGCCATCTTCCACTATTCTTCGTTTCTTATTTTGGAGATAGTAGGGTTTTTGTTTTTTCGGAATTTCTTTTTTTTCAGGTTTTTTTTTGTCGATGTACACGGTGTCATATACAATTACTTCCTCGTACACAATAATGGTATCCGTTTCCTGAGCTTTACTGAAAAAATAACAAAATATGAAGAAGATAATATAGAAAAAGCGCATTCGTTTTTTTCAAGGTAGCTAATATACTATTTTGATTAGTTATCTTTCAATAAATACGGTATCTCTTTTTATAATTTTCTTTACAATAATCACTTGTTTTTTCTGATTTTCGGTGGCGGTGTCTTTTACGATTGCCTTTTTAGAAGCTATTTTTTCTTTTTTCTTTAAAGGGATAATTTTTTTAGATTCGATATTATCTTTTGATTCTAAAACCGGAGAAGCCGTTTTGTTAACTAAAACGGGTTTTATTTTTGGATCAGAAACTACTGGATTTGGCGTTGTAGATTCTTTCGGAATTTTGTTGATTTTAGTATTGTTTTCAGCTGTTTTTATAGTTGGAGTTTCTTTAATTTCTGCAGGTTTTTTTTCTTCTGTGAAGGAATGGAAAAATTCAGGATTTTTTTGTTGAATTCCCACATAAACAAATCCCAGAAACAAAGCTAAAATTCCCAAAGATTTTGCTAACCAGTTACTTTTACTTTTTTCTAAAGTTTTGAAAACGGTATTGGCATTTTCAGGAGAAATTGAAAAAGGTTTTTGTGGGGTAACTGTGAAATTTTGAAATTTAGTTCTGAAAGTATGTCCCCAAAGTAAATTAGAAAATCCGATAAGGGAAAGGATTTTAAATCCAGTTCTTTTTAGTTCTGAGGATTTTTTACCTTCTGTTTTTTGAGTTAAAAACTGCTGAATCGATTTTTTTGCTCGTAAAAGATGAGATTTTGAAGTATTTACATTAATTCCCAAAGTTTCAGAAATTTGTGCGTGAGAATAATTTTCAAGATAATATAGATTAAAAACGGATTTGTAATGTGGCGCTAATTGATCGATGGACGACAGAAGCTCCTCCTGCGTAAAATCATAGCCTAAAACCGTATGATAATCTTCGTTCCAAGAGTTTGTCATTGTTGTCGGGATTTGTTGTAAAATTTCTGTATCCGAAACTGTAAAATGCCTTTGATGATTACTTCGCAAATACATTAAAGAATTGTTTACCACTATTTTTTTTAGCCATGGATAAACGGATTCTGAATTTTTCAGTTGTTCTTCTTTTTGTATTGCGGTTAAAAAACTGTCCTGCAAAATATCTTCAGCAATCGCTAAATCTTCAATATATCTTCGGCAAACTCCTAAAAGTTTGGGTGAAAATTCCAGATAAATTTGGTTCCAGTTGAAGCTGTTTTGCATTTTTATTATTTTTTTGAAACGGCAATAATGTCTTTAAAGTTTTGAATTTCATTACTTTGCATAAACATCGCTTGGTTTGCAAATATTTTTTGTTGTGTACTTTCATTATCTACTACATAAATTCCAAAAGTATTGTCACCTTCTACATCCAATTTCTTTATCAACCCAAAATTTTTGGAAACATCCAGTTTTAAATTGGCTAAAGAATTTTTATAATATTTCTGATCATCTTTTAAATGTAAGTTTCCGTTTTTTGAAAAAATTTCAAAATTTGGACTTGGCAAACTGATGGTTTCGCTTCCGTCACTTTTGCAATAGAATGCGTTGAAATTGCTAACATCATAACCTACATAGTAAATATTTCCCTCATGTTCAAAGAGATATTTTGCTTTTCTGTTAGGAGTTGGTATAAAATTCAAATTTTTATAAAATCCTAATGCTTCACCGTTATCTACTGCCAAATAAACATCACCTTCTGTAACCAGCATTTTGATATCTGAAGAGCTGTATTTGCTTTTAAATAAGGTATGTTTGATATTGTTTTTCCAATAACAATATTCATATCGCAAATCGCTTGTAGCAGAGGAATTTTCTAAATAACCGGCGGAATAAATGTCTCCATTTTTAATTACAAAAGCTTTCAGGTAAAAATTCACATTGCCGGGAATATTCAAAAAACTGTTCAGGTTTTGTTTTTCTTCATTAATCCAATAACTGTATTCTCTTTTTCCACCGCTTTGAAATAATGAAAACAATCCTGTAGCATAAATATCTTTTCCGTCTATTCCGAAATAAGCAGAAGTAAAATCTCCACTATTTGGAAAAATGGTTCTATCACCGTTTTTCCAATAACAAATTCTTTCATTATCATCGCCAAAAACATATAAATCTATGGCAGAATTTAACCCAAAATTTTCATCGGTTTCTTCTCTGGAACAGGAATGAAAAAACAGCCATGTTACTGATAAAAGCAAAAAATAAAATTTTTTCATTCTGAAATAATTCCTTGTTGTTAGGATGCAAATTTTCTAAAAAGTTGCGGATAAATTTAATATTTTTTGTTTGAAGATTTCATAAAAAATGCAGCGAAGAAATTTTCGCTGCATTAAAAATTACCTTTTACACTATAATTACTTTTAAAGATAATTTGGTGGTTTTAAAGAAAACATTTAAAAACCCAATTC
>JAEZWE010000160.1 GCA_023420435.1 Bacteroidota bacterium | reverse complement strand
CCATTAACGGTAGATTACAGAGAAAAATTTTATGCTGGTGGAAAAATACCAGGAAACTTTTTCAGAAGAGAAACAAAACCATCTGATGATGAAGTTTTAACGATGCGATTGGTGGACAGAGTTCTTCGTCCGCTTTTCCCGGAAGATTTTCATGCGGAAGTTCAGGTGATGATTTCCCTGATTTCTTACGACGACACAACAATGCCGGAAGCTTTGGCCGGTTTGGCTGCTTCTGCTGCAATCGCCATTACCGATATTCCTTTCAACGGACCTATGTCTGAAGTGAGAGTAGTAAGAATCGACGGTGAGTTTTCTGTTAATCCAAGTATGGAAAATCTGAAAAAAGCAGATTTGGATATTATGGTTGGAGCGACTAAAGATTCTATCGTGATGGTGGAAGGTGAAATGAAGGAAATTTCTGAGCAGGAAATGTTGGAAGCGATTAAATATGCTCATGAAGAAATTAAAGTTCAGATAGAAGCTCAAGAAAGATTGGCTGCAAGAGTACCTGCTTCCCAAACTAAAAGAGAATACGTTCACGAAACACATGACGAAGCAGTTCGCGAAAAAGTTTGGAAAGAAACGTATGATAAAGTATATACTGCTGCAAAAACGCCTTCTTCAAAAGAAGAAAGAGGAGAAAAATTCAAAGCTATTTTGGATGAATTTTTAGCACAATATGTAGATGATGTAGAAGAATTGGAAAGAATTACGCCTTTCGCAAAAGTGTATTACCACGACGTAGAAAAAGAAGCGATGCGCCAAATGATTCTAAATGAAGGCGTTCGTTTGGATGGTAGAGATTCTAAAACAATCCGTCCAATTTGGTCAGAAGTGGATTATCTTCCCGGAGCTCACGGTTCTGCAGTTTTTACAAGAGGTGAAACGCAATCTCTAACAGCCGTAACTTTAGGTTCTGTGAAAGATGCAAACATGGTAGATTCAGTTGCCATAAATTACGACGAAAAATTCTTCCTGCATTATAATTTCCCGCCATTCTCAACAGGAGAAGCAAGACCTTTAAGAGGAACTTCAAGAAGAGAAGTTGGTCACGGAAATTTAGCACAGAGAGCTTTAGCCGGGATGATTCCGAATGAAAATCCTTATACAATTAGAGTTGTTTCGGATATTCTGGAATCAAACGGATCGTCTTCCATGGCAACGGTTTGTGCAGGAACATTAGCATTAATGGATGCCGGTGTACAAATTACAAAACCGGTTTCCGGAATTGCAATGGGATTAATTACGGATAAAAATTCAGGAAAATTCACCGTTCTTTCAGATATTTTGGGTGATGAAGATCATCTTGGAGATATGGATTTTAAAGTAACAGGTTCTGCTGACGGAATTACAGCTTGTCAAATGGATATCAAAATCCAGGGATTGACGATGGATATTATGGAAACCGCTCTTCTTCAAGCAAGGGAGGGACGTCTTCATATTTTGGGTGAAATCTTGAAAACAATTGACAAACCAAGAGCTGATGTTAAACCACATGCTCCGAAAATGGAAGTTTTGGAAATTCCAAAAGAATTTATCGGTGCAGTGATCGGACCTGGCGGAAAAATCATTCAGCAGTTGCAGAAAGATACGGATACCGTGATTGCGATTGAAGAAATCGGAGAAATCGGACGTATCGAAATTGCCGGAACCGACCGTGAGAAAATCAACCAAGCGATTGCAAAAATCAACGAAATTACTTTTGTGCCGGTTGTGGGTGAAAAATACAACGGAAAAGTGGTGAAAGTAATGGATTTCGGAGCTTTTGTAGCGATTGCCAAAGGAACGGAAGGTCTTCTTCACATCTCCGAAATCGACTGGAAGCGTACCGAAAAAGTTCCTTACGCAGAAGGCGATATGGTAGAAGTGAAATTCTTAGGTTACGACGAGCGCAAGAAAATGAGACTTTCGAGAAAAGCTTTGTTGCCGCGTCCACCAAAACCGGAAGGAAAACCAAGAGAGGAAAGACCGGCAAAAAGTGAAGGTCAGGATCCAAACGCTGATTTCACACCGCTGAATGAATCAGAGAATACGCCTGAAAATCCTCAGGGTTAAAAATAGTGGTTATTGTATAACTTCGGTAAAGTTTCAAACTTCACCGAAGTTTTTTTTGAACTTTGTACTATTCTCAAATATCTTTTCAGAATCTTTGTACGTGATTGTTTTGGCTTGCTAATTGCAAATAGTATTTCAATAAAAATATAAATTATGAATCCAACACTTTTAAGAAGAATCCTTATGTGGGTTGCGCCTTTTGTAGTAGGTTATATTGTTAAAAAATTTGAAGAAAGGCAAATTCGGAAGAAAAAAGAAGCCATAAAAACAACTGGAATTTAATTCTAAAACCTCAATTTTTGAGGTTTTTTTTATCTTTTTAATCTCCACTAGATTGCAAAAATTTAGAAATTAGTTATTAAAAAATTTATTTTGCTCTTGTTTTTATTTTAAAGTAAAAAATTTTCTTTCAAAATAATAAAAAAAGTTTACAGAATCAAACGGATGTTTAAAATTAATATACTGATTTTTAAAACTTTAAGCGTCAATTAGTGATTAAAACTAAATTTATCAATTACTATGGCATAGAATTTTCAAGGAAGAAACAAGTAAAATTTAAAATTAACATTAAAATTTAGAAATTATGAAGACGATTAAAAAAACAATTCTAGGATTAGGAATTTTAGCTACAGCTATGGTATCCGCACAAGAAACAGAAGCACAAAAATTTGACAATATTTCTATGAGAAATATGATTAAAGTTGGTGCAAATGTTGGTTTAGCAGTTCCAGCTGAAAATGCTTCTGCTGCTGTTGGATTAGATGTTGCTTATCAGCATTTGGTAACTCCAGGTTTTGGATTAGGTTTAGCTACAGGATACACACATTATTTTGGTCGCGAAAACGGAGCTATTGATAATAATGATTTTGGAGTAGTTCCTGCAGCGGCATTAATTAGATTTTATCCAAAAGACAGTGGATTTTATTTAGGAACTGATTTAGGGTATGGTTTCATCGTTGGTGATGATGCTGTAGCTTCAAACGCTGCTGTTGCAAGACCGGATGGTGGTTTTTATATAAAACCTGAAATTGGATACCACAATAAAGATTGGAATTTTGCATTGCAATATCAAAAAGTTTTTACAGGGGATGAAGGAGAAATCGGAACTCAAAAATACAATGCAGGTTCATTAGGATTGGGTGTTTCTTATAACATTCCTTTAGGAAAATAAACCATTTGAAATAATTATTATGAAAGCCTTTTCAAAATTTATTTGAAAAGGCTTTTTTTATAAACTATTCTTTTTATCTTTGGTTAAAGCTCAAAATTATGGATTCCAATAACAAATTTCCTTTGTTTTTACCAGGCAAAAGTAATCCTGCCAATGAAGGAATAAAAATAATATCTGCAGATTTACGCGAAAAGGTTTGTACTCTGGGGTTTTACATCACCGAAAACCAAAAAGCGGTTTTGCAAACAGAAAAAGAATTTCCTACACAGGAATTTTCAAAATTTTCAGAAATTGTAGATCAATTTATTTCAGAAAATAAGTTTGGCAGTATTGATCGTTTATCCGTAGGATTTCCGGGACCTGTTATTAACAATCAGGGGGAATCTTCCAGATTACCATGGAGTTTGGATGTGGAAGTTTTAAAAAATGAAACCCAAATTTCCGAAGTTTTTTTAATTAATGATTTAGAAGCATCAGCCTATGGTTTGGCCAATATTTCGGAAGAATGTTTAATTCCCGTTAATAAAATAGAAACTCCATCAACCGGAAATTTAGCCATACTTTCTCCGGGAAATGGATTAGGAGAAGCAGGATTATTTTTCGATGGAAAATGTCTCCGGCCTTTTGCAACAGAAGGCGGACATTCAGAATTTTCTCCCAGAACTACGGTGGAAGTTGAATTTTATCAATTTCTCAATAAAATTTATGGAATTGTAAGTTGGGAATCTGTCCTTTCCAAAAATGGCTTATTCAATATTTTTAGATTTTTAAGAGACGAAAAAAGACATCCTATGTCCGAAAAATTCATTGCCAAAATGCAAAGTGATGAAGAATTTTCAAATGTTCTTTATAGTTCGGCAGTGGAAGATAATGAACAGATTTGTACTATAGCGATTAATACTTTTTTAGAATTTTTAGCCCGGGAAGCCAATAGTCTTGTTCTAAAACTGAAAGCTACAGGAGGCTTATTAATCGGCGGAGAATTACCTATTTTATTTAAAGATTATATTGATAACAAACGTTTTTACGACAAGTTTATGATTAGTGATAAGATGGACAGATTGTTGAAAGGAATTCCTATTTATTTACTTGTAAATGAAAAAATGATTATGAACGGAGCCGCTACTTATGCAGGTTTTTCCCAAGAATAAAAATAGTTATATTTAACATAATAGAAAAACTTCAATCTAACCATTGAAGTTTTTTTTATTAAATAAACTTTCAAAATTTGGCGAAATATTTTTATAATTATAGGGATATATGCTTAGTTTTTTTATATTTGTTCAACGATAATTAAAAGAGAATGAAAAAATTATTTCTATTACTGTTAACTGTTTTGAGTGTAACTTTCACACTGGCACAAAAAAGGAAAGTAAATGGAGAAAGATCTGTAAAAGTGGCATCTTCCGATATCAGATGGTTTGGTTACAAAGTGGTGAAAACAGAGCCCACAACACACACCGGTTTTGTAAAACTGAAAAATGGAAAATTCCATTTTAAAAACCAAACGGTTATTGGAGGCGATTTTGTAATTGACATGAGATCGCTGCAGAACACAGATTTAGAAGGAGAAGATCAAAAAAAATTAACAGATGATTTAAAAAATTATTATTTTTTTGATGTTAAAAAATATCCTATCGCAAAATTTACCATTACCAAAATTATTCCTCTAAAAAATTCTGAGTATAATACAGAAGTTGTAGGAAATATCATTATTAAAGGAATTAGAAAAACCATTACTTTTCCTGCTAATATTAAAACCAATGGATATTCTGTAAATTTCCAATCTGCCAAATTTTCTTTAAACAGACAGGATTTTAAAGCTTTTTACAGATCATCAATCAGAGATTTTATCATTAAAGATCAAATTGATTTTGTGGTAAACCTTAGTACACAATAAATTCAATTTCAAAATTGAAATAATAAGGACAGTTTTTACTGTCCTTTTTTTATTTTTGAATCTTAATCTTAATTCTTTTTTGTGAAGACGAAATTATATATCGTTAGCGGATTAGGCGCTGATTTTAAAGTTTTGGAAAGACTTTCATTTCCAGATGAATTTGAAATTTGTTTTCTGGATTGGTTAATACCACAGACAAATGAAACTTTTGAACACTATATTGACCGATTTACGGCACTAATTGATGATTCAAAACCTTTCTTTTTATTGGGTTATTCTTTTGGTGGCATCATTGTTCAGGAAATAAACAGAAAAAAGCCTGCTGCAAAAACCATTATTTTGGGAAGTATAAAATCTCAAAAAGAAAAATCCAGATTTATAAAAGCCGGTCAAATTTCACATCTTCCAAAATATTTGCCTCTAATATTATTCAACGAAAAGACCTTTTCTGTGTATGCTTATTTTAGAAAACTTTTTGATCCCAAAAATCCAAAACTTTTGCAGTATTTCACGG
>JAEZWE010000140.1 GCA_023420435.1 Bacteroidota bacterium | reverse complement strand
AGATAAGGCTGCCCAATCGTTTTATAAAGAATTTTATGTTCCGGGAGCTGCATTTTCAGCATTTTGCGAATCATCAAATACTCTTTTAATTTTTTGGGATGATAATTTTCTACTTTTTGATAATTTTCCGGTTCAATAAGTTCTTCATCATTAAAATAATCTTCATCATCATACTTCCAGAAAAAAATAGTTGCATTTTCGTCGCTAAAATCCTGATAAAAAGGCATATTTGGGTATAAAATAATTAGTTAGTAAATTTGCAAAAAATTTTCTGATCTTAATTTCAGAAATTAAAGATAATATACATTTTATGGAAACAACAACACAATACCTTCCTTACAAAGTAAAGGATATTTCCCTTGCAGAATGGGGAAGAAAAGAAATAGAATTGGCAGAAGCAGAAATGCCGGGTTTAATGGCTATTCGTGAAGAATATGGACCTTCTCAACCTTTAAAAGGAGCCAGAATTGCGGGATGTCTTCACATGACGATCCAAACTGCTGTTTTAATTGAAACTTTAGTCGCTTTAGGAGCGGAAGTTACTTGGTCTTCTTGTAATATTTTTTCGACGCAAGATCATGCTGCTGCTGCTATTGCTGCTGCTGGAATTCCGGTGTATGCTTGGAAAGGAATGAACGAAGAAGAATTCGATTGGTGTATTGAACAAACTTTATTTTTCGGAGAAGACAGAAAACCTTTGAATATGATTTTGGATGATGGTGGCGATTTAACCAATATGGTTTTCGACCGTTATCCGGAATTAACAAAAGATATTAAAGGTCTTTCCGAAGAAACCACAACCGGAGTTCACCGTTTGTACGAAAGAATGGAAAAAGGAACTTTGGTAATGCCTGCAATTAACGTAAATGATTCTGTCACAAAATCAAAATTCGATAACAAATACGGTTGTAGAGAATCTGCCGTAGATGCTATTAGAAGAGCAACAGACGTGATGTTAGCCGGAAAAAGAGTGATTGTTTGTGGTTTTGGTGATGTTGGGAAAGGAACTGCCGCTTCTTTCCGTGGAGCAGGTTCTATTGTAACGGTTACCGAAATTGACCCAATTTGTGCGCTTCAAGCTGCAATGGAAGGTTATGAAGTAAAAAAATTAGAAAACGTTATTGAAACTGCCGATATTATTATTACGACAACTGGTAACTTCAATATTGTAAGAAGTGAACATTTCAAAAAAATGAAAGATAAAACCATCGTTTGTAACATTGGGCATTTCGACAATGAAATTGATATGGCTTGGTTAAATGCTAATTATGGTTCTACAAAATCTACCGTAAAACCACAAGTTGATATTTACAATGTAGATGGAAACGATATCATTATCCTTGCTGAAGGTCGCTTGGTAAACTTAGGTTGTGCAACTGGACATCCTAGTTTTGTAATGAGTAACTCTTTCTCCAACCAAACTTTAGCACAAATTGAACTTTGGACCAATGCTGATGCTTATGAAAATAAAGTTTATATGCTTCCTAAAAAATTAGACGAAAAAGTAGCGATGCTTCACTTAAAGAAAATTGGCGTGGAATTGGAAACTCTTTCTCCTGAACAAGCCAAATATATCGGTGTAGAGGTAGAAGGTCCTTATAAACCGGAATATTACAGATATTAATTTTACAAAAAATAAAACAAGTTAAAGAGCTTTTCATTTGTGAAAAGTTCTTTTTTTTATCATTTAAAAAACAAGAATTTGATCATACTTTTTTCAAATTCAGTTGGTATCTAGTGAAATTTAATTAAAATTTAACGGTCTTTTAAGTTGGTTTATAAAAATGAATTCCAACATAAAAAGGGGATACTAATAAAAATAAACAAATCATCCATTAATTGATTTGATTATTTATTAAATTAGCATAACCAATATTAAAATTTTACTATGGAAAACAAAAATTTATGGCAAGGAAATACATCCGAGTTAAAAACGGAAATGAACGATGCGGTAATGGAAGAATCGAGAGAAGATTTTGATTCTTTAGTTTCATCTGAAGAAGTCATTGGATTAAGTTGCGATACAGAAATTGTTGGAACTTGCCAAAGAAACGGACAAATTGGACAGAAAATAAAATACACCTGTCACGATTCCAGCGGTGGAAGTCATACTTTTTATGTCTGCGATATCAACTAATTAAAAAAAAATGCTTCCAAAATCCGGAAGCATTTTTTTATATTTTACCAAACTATGCTGAAAATTTAGTAAATTCAAATAATGAAATTTCTGAATTTTCTTTTGATATTTTTTACGGTATTTGTTTTCGGACAAAATATCGGTTTTAGTTTATTAAATAATCAGAAAAAACAAATTATTCCTTTTCGTTTCATTAATAATCTTATTTTCATTCCGGTAAATATTAATGGTGTTGAACTTACTTTTTTATTGGACACTGGTGTACACCAAACTGTACTTTTCAGTTTAGATGATAAAGAAATAAATTTCAAAAATGTAGAAAAAATGAAATTCTCCGGATTGGGAGAAAACATTCAGATTGAAGGTTTAAAATCGGATAAAAATGTAGTTTCCATCGGTAAAAATTTTTCTGATCCCGAACAAACAATCTATATCATTCTGAATGAAGATTTCAATTTTTCATCTCACATTGGTATTCCGGTTCATGGAATTTTAGGGTATAATTTCTTTAAAAATTATCCAGTTCAAATCGATTACATTTCTCATAAAATTACCATTTACGAAAGTGCAAAAGAATTGAAAAACAAACTTCAACGTTTCGCTGAATTTCCTATTCAACTTGAATTGAATAAACCTTATATTTATGCAGATGTTGAAATGACCAACGAAAAGAAAAATTCAAAACTATTGGTGGATCTTGGCAACAGTGATGCGATTTGGTTATTTCCCAGTTTAATAAAAAATTTCGTTTATAACCGTCCCAATATCGAGGATTTCTTAGGAAGAGGTTTCAATGGCGATATATTTGGAAGACGCAGCCGAATTCATCATTTTTATCTCGGAAATTTTAAATTTCACAAACCTTTAACCGCCATGCCGGATGAATATTCTATTCAAAATGTTATCATGGCAGGAGATAGGAAAGGTTCTGTTGGAGGAGAAATTATGCGCCGTTTTACGGTTGTTTTCAATTACCCAGAGAAGAAAATGTATTTAAAAAAAAACAAACATTTTTCCGATCCATTTTACTTTAATAAGAGTGGTTTAGATTTTAAACATGAAGGCATGAAATGGGAAGATGAATATGTAAAAGTGGACGCTCCAAAACCAACCGATAATCAAGGTTCACAAGTAAATTTGGTAGATACATTTCGGTATCAGTTTGTTTTGAAACCTTTATTTTCCATTGCCGGACTCCGCAAAAATTCAGCCGCTGAAAAAGCCGGATTAAAAAAAGGAGATCTATTATTAAAAATTAATGGTAAAAAGGCTTCCAATATGACACTAGAAGAACTACAAAACTTAATGAGTCATAAAGAAAACGGAGATATTATTCATTTTGATGTCATCAGAAATAGTGAAACTTTAAGTTTTAAACTCATATTAGAAGATCCAATTCCATATCAAGAAAATTAACCCCATGAAAACTGAAATTTCAACTTTAGACCATATCAGGAGCCGGCCTCGTTTTAAAATTTACACCGAAATTTCTCCTGTAGAATATTCAGAAAATTTGAAAAAATATTTAGCCGAACATTCAGATTCTTTCTATGGAAATATCAATAAAGAAGTAGCCACCATTTATGTTAAAACTTTAGAAAACCCTTACTGGAAACCCAATTTATCAATAAGAACAGAATTAGAAGATGAAAAAACGGTCATTCGTGGAATTTTTGGTCCTTCCAGTGCCGTATGGACATTTTTTATGTTTATTTATTTTTTGTTAATTATTGTTTGGATGGTTTTTATAACGCTTTGGTTTGTCGGAACACAAATTAAAAGCAACGACTTTATTTGGGCGCTTCCTGTTTCTTTTTTTATCATTTTATTAATGGGACTAACCTATCTTGCGGCGAGAATTGGAAGAAAAAAAGGCTCTAAAGAAATGAAAAAATTGAAAGATTTTGCGATAGATGCTTTACTGCCTTTCGAATCTAAAAATTAAAAAAAAACTAAGCAGTCTTCTTTTCAGCATTTTTATTTTTTTCTTTACTCAATAATTTTTCGCTTCTTACTTCTTCGGAATTTTTTTGTTCTTTTAAAATTTCTGAAAGATGAGGAATAAAAACATCATTCATCTTTTCCACCGAAATGTCATTAGCTCGCGGATCTTGAAGCAACTTCAACCA
>JAEZWE010000028.1 GCA_023420435.1 Bacteroidota bacterium | reverse complement strand
AGATAATGGCGTACAGAAAATTGCTTCCATGATGATGATTTTGAGTGAGAAGAAGCAATATTTCTTTGCAGATGCTTCGATACAACCCAATCCAACAGTTGATGAATTGGTAAGCATTGCAAAAATGTCTGAAATTACAGTGAAAACTTTTGGTGTTGAACCTAGAATTGCCATGCTTTCCTATGAAAATTTCTCCTCAAATTCCGAAACTTCAAAAAAAATGGAAAAGGCAGTGAAAATTCTTCACGAAAAATTTCCAAAAATGATTGTGGACGGAGAAATTCAGCCGGATTTTGCGATGAATGCAGATCATTTGGCAGATTATCCTTTTTCTAAACTAGGAACTACACCTGCCAATACTTTTATTTTCCCGAATTTGGAAAGCGCGAATCTTTCTTACAAAATTATCCGAGGAATGAAAGTTGCGCAAGTGGTGGGTCCTATTTTAATGGGCTTGAAACAACCAGTTCACGTGATACAAATGAGAGCAAGTGTGGACGAAATTGTGAACTTGGCAACCATTGCTGTTTTGGATGCACAAAGAAGAAAAAATAAATAAATTTAACATCATAAAAATAGAAAGCAGCTTTTTAAAAGTTGCTTTTTTTTATGTAAAATTCAAAAATATTATATTTGGCTTCTTCAAATAAATGGAAATGATTTATTCTTTAGCCGGAAAAATTCAGGAATTAGCTCCCACTTTTGCGGTGCTAAATGTAAATGGAGTGGGATATTATGTTGGAATTAGCCTTCAAACCTCAGAAAAACTAACAACAGGACAGGAAGTTCAGTTATTTACCCAACAAATTTTCCGTGAAGATGCACAGTTGCTTTTCGGTTTTTTCTCAAAAGAAGAAAAAGAAGTTTTTAATTTGTTAATCAGCGTTAATGGTGTTGGTCCCGCTTCAGCATTAATCATGCTTTCATCACTCAATAATTTTGAAATTTCTTCAGCGATACTTTCTGGTAATGCAATGCTACTTCAAAAAGTAAAAGGTATAGGCGTCAAAACTGCGGAAAGAATCATTATTGATCTTCGAGATAAGGTCGGAAAATTCGGTATTTCTGAAGAAAATATTTCTACATTTGTAAATAATAAAATCAAGGAAGAATCGTTATCAGCATTAGAAGTTTTGGGGATTCCTAAAAAGACCAGTGACAAAATTGCCGATAAAATTCTAAAGCAAAATCCGGATCTTTCTGTGGAAGAATTGGTGAAGCAAATCCTAAAAAATATTTAACCGTTTGTGAAAAACATCTATTTTCTATATAAAACCGTTTTCGTCATTCTTTTTTCGATGGCATTTATCGGACTAAAAGCACAAAGACAGCCAATAGACAGTATTTCGATTAGGCAAAATTATAATTTACCGGATCCTACTGTTTATGAAGGATTTTACGATATTAAAACCGGAATGTACTATGTATATCCAAAAATTGGAAATTTAGTAACCGGTTCTCCTTTTGTAATGACACCGCAGGAATATCAGGATTTTATGCAAGCGCAAATGTCCCGAGATTATTACCGGGAAAAATCGGATCGTTACAGTTTATTATTCCGAAAAGATAAAACCGATGCACAGCAGAAAGGTTTAATTCCACAACTTACCGTTCGAAACCGAATTTTTGAAAGCATTTTTGGAGGCAGTAAAATTGAAATTATTCCTTCAGGATATGCTTCTTTTGATTTTGGAGGATTGTACCAAAAGATTGATAATCCGTTAATACTTCCACAAAATAGAACCAGCTTTGCTTTTGATATCGATCAAAGAATTCAGTTGGGCTTATTAGGAAAAGTAGGCGAAAATTTGCAACTGAAAGCCAATTATGATACCCAAAGCGGTTTTGCTTTCGAAAACCGAATGAATTTGGTATGGCAAGCCAAAGGAACTTGGAAAGATTTGCAAACCAAAGGTTTGAATGATCCTTCAACGGGTGGAGAAGATAAAATTATTAAAAGAATTGAATTCGGAAATGTGAATATGCCACTTTCCACAAGTTTAATTCGTGGTTCAGAATCTTTATTTGGTTTAAAATCTGAATTTCAGTTAGGAAAAACTTACGGAACCGTCGTACTTTCCCAACAACAAGGAGAAGCAAGAAATATTGTGGTACAAGGAGGAGGTGCAATGAGTACTTTTAAGTTGAATGCCATAGATTATGAAGACAACCAACACTATTTTTTGGGGCACTATTTTTTAAATGATTATGATGGTGCACTTCAAAATTATCCGCAGATTAATTCAAGAGTGAATATCACCAGGCTTGAAGTTTGGGTTTTGGATCAGGGAAATGGAAATTTAGCTTATCAAAAAAGTATTGTCGGAATCCGAGATTTGGGTGATGGAACTGGATTTCCGAATAACAGTCAAAATAATTTGTATCAACAGGTTAACGGTTTAGGAGGTGGTTTACGAGATGTTAATACCGCTTATAATACGATTAATGGACAATCTTTACCGGATGCTACAGGGGCTTCCGTAACGTATCAGGATGGTGAAAATTTTATTTTTAACCGAAAAGCACGTCGTTTAACCGAAACAGAATTTACTTTTCATCCACAATTAGGTTATATTTCATTAAATCAAAGATTAAATGACAATCAACTTTTGGCGGTTTCATATTCATACACGGTTAATGGCTCCAATCAAGTATATAAAGTAGGAGAATTTTCTGAAGAAAGTCCGGTTTTAATTACAAAATTACTGAAGCCAAATTCCAATGTGAAAACTACTTCACCGATGTGGAATTTGATGATGAAAAACGTTTATGCGCTTAATGCAATGCAGGTAAATCCTGATGGATTTTTGCTGAATGTTTATTATCGAGATTCACAAACCGGAGGAAAAGTAAATTATCTTCCTAATACCTCCGTTCAAGATACCAACCTTTTGCAGCTTTTCAATTGGGACCGTTTGAACATGAACAATGACGTACAAAGCAGCGGAAGTTCTACCGGAGACGGAATTTTCGATTTTGTTCCGGGAATTACCATCAGAGCTGAAGAAGGAAGGGTCATGTTTACCAAAGCGCAACCTTTTGGTAGCTATTTGCAAAGTGTTTTAGGAACCAATAATCCGCAGTATGTTTTCAATGAACTTTATACGCAGCAAAAACAAGTAGCTTCTCAAAATAATTTGGCGTTACGTTATACAATGGAAGGTCGTTTTAAAGGAACACAAGGAAGTGGAATTTCTTTAGGAGCCATCAATGTTCCTCAAGGTTCTGTAAAAGTGACCGCAAATGGCGTTCAACTTACTGAAGGTGTTGATTTTACGGTTGATTATATGTTAGGATCTGTTACAATTATCAATGAGCAGATAAAACAAAGTGGACAAGCCATTAATATTTCTTTAGAAAACCAGCTTACTTTCAATACCCAAAGAAAACGTTTTTTAGGACTGAATTTGGAAAGAAGATTCAGCGATAATTTTATTTTGGGAGGAACAGTGGTTAATTATGGTGAAACGCCATTAACCCAAAAAGTAAATTTCGGAAGTGAAGCCGTGAACAACACTATGTTTGGTGTTAATATGCTCTATAACAACGAACTTCCTTTTTTAACAAGACTTACGGATAAAATTCCGTTAATTAATACCGAAGCAAAATCCAATTTAAATTTTAGAATGGAAGGTGCTTATTTGATGCCGGGATTGAGCAGTGCGACCAATAACCAAACTTACATCGACGATTTTGAACAAACCACTTCCAAAATTTCTTTAAAAGAACCTATTGCTTGGAGTTTGGCTTCAAAACCGGAAAGAAATCAAAATGATCCTATTTTCGCAGGAGCCGGAACTAATGATG
>JAEZWE010000018.1 GCA_023420435.1 Bacteroidota bacterium | reverse complement strand
GTACAACTCCACTCCTGCGTTCAGTTTGGAGTATTGTGCGTTGGCAATGTTCAGCTCAGCGTTCAATAGACTGACACTGGCGTTTAAAACTTCAAGATAATTCGCCATTCCGTAATTTACCAATTCTTGGGAAAATTCCACCGATTTTTCATAAGCATCCAGTTCTTTTTCTTTCAAAGCAATAAATTGATCTTGGGAAGAATACACTTTTATCGCATCCGAAACTTCTTTTCCTGCATTTAGAACAGATTTTCTGAAATTCAAATACGCATTTTCGCGATTAATTTCGGCGACTTCGTAATTTGTCCGGATTTGTCTTTGATTCAAAATCGGTTGTGTTAAACCTGCAACAACACTCGCAAATAAAGAGTTTACACTAAATAAATGGTCAATATCAACAGACTGAACACCTCCACTTCCCGTAATTCTTAAAGTTGGGTAAAATTGTGCTCTTGCCACATTTGTCAATTCAAAAGCATTCATCAGATTGAATTCCGCTTGTCGAACATCAGGACGGTTCGCCAAAAGATTGGCAGGATAGCCCAAATCCAAACTGTTTGGATTTTTTTGTGTGTTCAAAACGCCTCTTTCCACCGATTGCGAAGATTCCCCTTTCAACAAACTGATGGTATTTTCCAACAATGCGATTTGAACATCGATATCGATTAACAAGGATTCTGCATTATAAACCAAGGCTTCACTTTGTTTCACCGCAACTTCAGTTAACGTTCCGGCTTCTTTCAAGGCTTTTGTGGTTTCTAAATTTTTCTTTCGAAGTCCGATGGTTTCATTGATGATTCTTTTTTGTTCATCAAAAGTAAGCAACTGATAATACGCCGAAGCAATGGAAGCCACCAAATCGCTTTTCACAGTATTGTGCGCTTCAACAGTTCCCAAAAAACTGGCCAATTGCGCTTTTTCCTGAGATTTCAATCTTCCCCAAACATCGGGTGTCCAAGCTAAATTGGCTGTAATATCAAACTGATTGACGTATCTTCTTTCCCCGATAATCTGTCCAAATTGGGTATTCAAAGATTGGGTTTGAAAAGTGTAATTAGGACCTGCAGACAAAGTCGGTTGATATGCCGCTTTACTTTGTTTTAAATAGGCTTCTGCTGAAGAAATATTTCCTAAAGCTATTCGGATGTCCAAATTATTTTTTAGCGCTTCATCTATATGATTTTGAAGAAGGGGATCGGTGAAAAATTCTTTCCAAGAAAGGTTTCCGAGACTTGTGCTGTCTTTCGGAAGCATATCCGTTCGGAACAAATTTTCGTTCACTACTTCTTGCGGTCTTTCATACTCTTTTCGGATTCCGCATGATGCTAAAATCAAAGTTGCAGAAATAGAGAGGATGATGGTTTTTATATTTAATTTCTTCATCTTTTACTCGTTTAAATTCAAATCTTTTGTTTTCAGTGGCTTCATTTTTTCCTGCAAAAATTGGAAAACCGCATACAAAACAGGAATTGCCAACAATCCGAAAAAAGTTCCTATTAACAATCCTACCGCAGCTCCGGTACCAATAGAACGGTTTCCGGCAGAACCAATTCCGCTAGCGAAAACCAAAGGCAACATCCCGAAAATAAAGGCAAATGAAGTCATCAAAATTGGACGAATTCTCGCTTTTGATGCATTAATTGCAGACATGGCAATCGATTCTCCGTGCATTCTTCGTTGAACGGCAAATTCTACAATTAAAATCGCATTTTTCGCCAATAATCCAACCAACATAATCAGCGCAATTTGAAAATAAATATTGTTTTGCAACCCGAAAATATATTGTCCGAAATACGCACCTACAACTCCTAAAGGAAGTGAAATAATCACTGCCCAAGGTAAAATGTAGCTTTCGTATTGTGCCGCCAAAATGAAATAAACAAACACCAAACTCAGCAAGAAAATAATCGCAGTTTGTGAACCGGAGCTAATTTCTTCTCTTGTTAATCCTGTAAATTCAATATCATAATTCACCGGAAGTGTTTGTGCAGCCACTTCTTCAACCGCTTTAATCGCATCACCTGTACTAAATCCTGCGGCATTGGAACCCGAAATACTTGCGGAAGTAAATAAATTATAACGACCGACCGATTGTGGACCAAATGCTCTTTCCAACGTTACAAACTGCGAAAGTGGAGCCATGGTTCCTGAGGAAGTTTTTACAAAATAAGTACTTAGAGATTCTGCAGCATTTCGATTTTCCGGCAACGCTTGAACCATCACACGGAACTGTTTTCCGTATTTTGTGAAATCCGTTGCATAAACTCCACCAATATAACCTTGCATTGTTGCCAAAATATCCGAAACTGAAACACCACTTTCTGCCGCTCTTGCTACGTTTATTGTTAACTGAAATTGTGGATAATTGGTATTGAAAGAAGATTGTGCATACTCAATTTCAGGTCTTTGCATTAAATTTCCGAGGAAATTGTCTTTTACGCTGTTCAGTTCTTTTAACTCTCCACCCGATTTATCCAATAAAACGGCATTGAAACCTGAACTAACTCCAAATCCCGGAATGGAGGGTGGTTGAAAGAAAATAATTTTTCCTTCGGTAATTCCTGCGCTGATTCCGAAGAGTTTTTTAACGATATTTTCTGCAGACTGATCGCTGTCTCCTCTTTCATCAAAAGGTTTTAATTTAATAAATGCTAAACCTGCATTACTTCCGTTTCCGGACATAAATCCACGACCTGTGGAAATTGTTACTCTTGCAACACCCGGAACTTTTTCGGCTTTTGCCTGCATTTGTTTTAAAACATTGTATGTTCTTTCCTGCGAGGCTCCCGGTGGAAGTTCTACATTGGCGAAAATTATTCCCCGGTCTTCACTCGGAACAAAACCGGAAGGCATATTGGCGTTACTCCACCAAAAAAATCCACCTGCCAAAACAAAAAAGAAAATTGTAATCCACTTATGACGCAGCAAAAATGTTAATGAATGTCCGTATCTTCTTGTAATAGCTATAAACGCCGTATTGAATTTATAGAAAAATTTCTGTAAAAAATTCTTCTTTTTGTATTCTTCATTCGGGTTGTGAGGCTTTAAAAATAAAGAACATAAAACCGGACTCAACGTTAATGCATTTACGGCAGAAATTAAAATCGCCACAATTAATGTAATCCCAAATTGTTTATAAAAAACTCCTGTTGGACCCGTGATAAATGTTACCGGAATGAAAACCGCGGACATTACCAAAGTAATCGAAATAATGGCACCCGTAATTTCATCCATCGCTTCTGTTGTTGCCCGTTTTACATCGTGAACGCCGCTTTCCATTTTTGCATGAACCGCTTCTACAACCACAATGGCATCATCCACTACAATTCCAATCGCAAGAACGAGGGCAAAAAGCGTTAATAAATTCATAGAAAATCCGAATATATTCAGGAAGAAAAATGTTCCAATAATCGAAACGGGAACTGCAATTGCAGGAATTAAAGTGGAACGGAAATCCTGTAAGAAAATAAACACCACAATGAATACTAAAATAAAAGCTTCAATTAAAGTATGAATTACTTTTTCTATAGAAGCATCTAAAAATTCATTTGTATCGAAGTTGATGGTGTATTTTACGCCTTCAGGAAAAGTTTTTTGAGCGGATTCCAAATAAACTTTAATATCATCGATAATATCTTGCGCATTGGAACCCGGTGTTTGGAAAATACCCATACTTACTGCAGGAAAATCTCCGTTTTCTCCTCTTCCGGAATACGAAAGGGCATCCAATTTCACCTCTGCAACATCCTTTAATCTTAAAAACTGTCCGTTTCCTAAAGCTTTAATGATAATATCATCATACTGTTCTTTATCACTGAATTTTCCTTGATATTTAATAATGTATTCAAAAGAATTTCCGCTGTTTGAACCCAATTGTCCAGCTGCCGCTTCACGAGATTGATCGGTAATAGCCGCCGTAACATCAGAAGGTTCCAACTGATAAGCTGCCAATTTTACAGGATCCAACCAAATTCTCATGGAATAGGATTTTCCTCCGAAAACATTGACATCACCAACTCCTTTTACCCTTTGAACATCCGGAATAACGTTGATATTCAAATAATTTTGCAACCATGTATCATCAATATTTTTATTTTCGGAATAAAATGACATATACATTAAGGCACTGGTTTGCTGTTTTCGCACGACAACTCCCGAACGTGTTACTTCATTAGGCAACAATGGTGTCGCTCTTTGAACTTGGTTTTGAACATTTACGGCAGCAATATCAGGATTTGTTCCTTGCTTAAAATAAACGGTAACAGAAGCAGAACCGTCATTTCCCGCAGAACTTTCGATATAGTCCATATTTTCTACACCGTTTACTTGTTCTTCTATAGGAATTACCACACTCTTCATTACCGTTTCGGCGTTTGCTCCCGTATAACTTGCAGAAATTCTAACGGTTGGTGGAGCAATGTCGGGATATTGTGTTACCGGAAGCGCGATTAATCCCAAAATTCCCAAAATAACGATGAGAATGGAGATTACCGTCGATAAAACCGGTCTTTCTATAAATCGCTTTATCATTTTAAAAAACTGGTTTTATGGTTTTTACTAAACTGTCCATGTCTATTTTTTTCGGAATAATTTTCGCACCGGATTTTAAACCTCCGATTCCTGACGCTACAATTTGGTCGCCTTTTTTTAGACCGTTGTTTAAGATGATGTAATTGTTTACTCTATCCGTTACTTGAATGGGCGTATTTACCACGCTGTCTTTTTGAACTTTGAAAGCGTAAATCATCCCTTGTTGTTCATAAGTAGAACTTTCCGGAATGACCAAAGCGCCGTCATAAAGTTTAGGAAGCATGATGGTTCCGCTGTTTCCGTTGCTTAATAATTTGGCACCGTTTGGAAAAGACGCTCGAAACTGAATACTTCCTGTTGCAGCATCAATTTGTCCTGTAACTGCTTCTACTCTACCTTTTTCGGGATACATTCCACCGTTGGCTAATTTTAATTCCACAGACGGCATATTTTTCAATTTTTCCTGAACGGTTGCGCCATAAGAATCTTCCAAAAAATTCAAATATTCCTTTTCATTCATCGAAAAATACGCGAAAACTTCTGAAGTATCGGAAATTGTGGTTAAAGGCGTTTGATCAGTTGGTCCCACCAAACTTCCCACTTTCAAAGGAAGTGAACCAACGACACCAGAAATCGGCGCCCGAATGATGGAATAATCAATATTTGCAGCCACTCCTTTATAATTTGCAGAAGCCTGTTCTCTCGCTGCTCTTGCT
>JAEZWE010000157.1 GCA_023420435.1 Bacteroidota bacterium | reverse complement strand
ATAACGTTCTTTAATAATGTTTAAATGATGGATATTGTGTCCAACAATCAATTTCCCGATTGTTTCTACAGAAATTTCATTTTTATTGGCAATTCCCTTTCTAGAAAGGATTTCCGCATTCATATTTTTAAAAAAACAAAGTGAAAGTTGTCTCGTTAACAGAAACTCTTTAATTAAATCTTCGAGAGAATAGTCATTAACATTATTCGTTGCACCGTACAATTCTTCATCCCAGCCCGCAAGTTCAGTTTGGTCGTTTCTTGAAAATCTTAAGGCTCTGTAATTAAAAATTTTCTCCACATCTATTAAATGTTGAAGCAGAACTTTCATGGTCCATTTTCCTTCTGCATAAGCAAATTCAGCTTCTTTTTCAGATAGATTTTTATAAATTTCTATAGTTCTTAATCCTGAAATTCTTAATTCTTCTAACCAATTTTCGGAAGGAATTAAATCCAAATATCTTTGAATATATTTTTGAAATTCATTCATTTTGAATGCGTTCAAAAAATTACGCAAGAGCTTTCTCCAGATCAGCTACTAAATCTTCTGCATCCTCAATACCAACACTTAATCTAACTAAATCGTCAGTAATTCCTATTTCTGCACGTTTTTCCGCAGGAATAGAAGCGTGTGTCATCAAAGCAGGGTGATTTGCTAAAGATTCTACACCTCCTAAAGATTCCGCTAAAGTAAAAACTTTTAAATGTTCTAAAAATCTTACTGCATCAGCTTTTTCACCCGATTTAAAATTGAAAGAAACCATTCCGCCAAAACCTTTAGGCATCTGTCTTTTCGCCAATTCAAACTGCGGATGAGAAGCCAATCCTGGATAAATAACGTCTTTCACCTTTGGATGATTTTCCAAAAATTCGGCAATTTTTTGTCCGTTTTCAGAATGTCTTTGCATCCTTAAAGCCAAAGTTTTAATTCCTCTTAAAACCAGATAAGAATCGTTAGGTCCCAAAATTCCACCACTTGCAAATTGGATAAAATGCAACTCTTCTCCAAGTTCATGGGTTTTGGTAACCAAAGCTCCAGCAATAACATCAGAATGTCCACCCAAATATTTAGTTGCAGAATGCATGACAATATCCGCACCTAAATCTAGAGGTTGTTGCAAATAGGGAGATGCAAAAGTGTTGTCCACCGCAACCAAAATATTTTTTCCTTTTACCAAATCGCAAACTGCTTTAATATCGATCAGTTTCATTAAAGGATTGGTTGGTGTTTCCAGCCAAATCAATTTTGTTTTTTCGGTAATTTTTTCTGAAATATTGGAAACATCATCCATATTCACAAAGTGAAATTTCAGTTGATATTTTTCAAAAAGTTTGGTAAACATCCGATAAGTTCCACCATACAAATCATCACAAGCAATGACTTCATCTCCAGGATTCAATAATTTTAAAACGCAGTCAATGGCTGCTAAACCGGAACCGAAAGCCAAACCTCTTGCTCCATTTTCAATGCTTGCCAATCCATCTTCCAAAGCTTGTCTTGTAGGATTTGCTGCTCTAGAATATTCGTATCCGGAATGAACGCCCGGAGATTTTTGTGCAAAAGTTGAAGTTAAAAATACAGGAACATTCACCGAACCTGTAGAAGATTCATGGTGTTGTCCGCCATGGATTACTTTGGTATTGAAATTCATATTTTTTTGCTTTGAGCAAGAAGCTTTAAGCTTTAAGCTTACAGCATTTTGCAGATTTTACATTTTTATTGCAGATTTTACGGCAAATTCTTCCGCCATATCTTCCATCCATTTTGCTACATCTTCCTCACCGGAAGCTCTTTCATAAGTATTTCCTAAAGAAATTAAAATTTGATGGATAAACATTTTCATTTGGTCTAAAGGCATTTCTTTGGTCCAAAGATCAATTCTTAAAGCTTCCATAGCTTTGTCGTCCCAAACGGAAATCATCGTAGCTTTGGTTTCCTGTTTTTCTACACCACCATCTTCGGCATTCCAGGTGATGTTTTCAGGAATATGGTTTTCGTCTAATTCGACGTCTATCGTAATTTGAGTTTTTCTCATTTTTTCTTTTGTAAAGTTATTGAGTTGTTAAGATGTAAAGTCGTATTGCAGTTTCACAAAATTCACGATTTTACGATTTTACAAGTTATTTCTTTGGTTTATATTCTGACTGATTAAAAATTTCGGTAGCATTCATGTTAATAAAATCCTGTAGTTTGGTATCCGGATTTTTTTTAAAAAATTTCTGACAGATTTTCCAACCTGTAAAAATTCCTACTTGTGGTGAAGATTCCTTGTCAATTTCGGTATAAAATTTTGAAAATGGACCCGGCGAAATAAAACGTTCCACCAAACGAGGGTCCGCACTAAACAAATAATCGTTTTCCACAAAATAATCCCAAATGTGAGCTTCATTGGCTTGATTCCACTCAAACTGTTTTGCTGTGGCACTCATTTTTAAATGATCAGGAATTTTCGGAATAAAAGCATCTTGAAGCGTCATAATTTTACCATTATAGACCATTTGATCAATAAATTTTTGCTCGTTTCTCGCAAAAGGAACAATGGTAAAAGCAATAGCTTCGGAAGTTTTAGGCAATAAATTTTCAGGGTTCATTGAAGTTTTAAAATATTCTTCAATTCCATTGTAGAAAACACTTTTTTCGCCCATAAAACTGGAAATATCGATAAAAAGAAATCCCTGTTGTGGATCATACAAAATCGGTTCCTGATACATTTGTGTGCTGGACGAAAAGGTATAAACTTTAGGAATTTCAAATTTGGGAAAGTAGTGTTTTATCCTTGCAAACATCTGCGACAAATCGCCTGATAATTTGTTTAAATCGATTTTTGAAGCCGCATCTTTATAAGCTTTTATTTCTTCAGGATTTTTCCGTCTGTTGACAAAATCTTCATCTTTTACAGAACCTTGAAACCATGGATATTTTGCTTTAAACTGTTCCAAAGGAATATTTTCATCAAAAAACTCTTTTGAAATATCCGTTACTAATACTTTTTCTTTAGTGGCATCAACTTCGATGTTCCATTTTTCCTTTCCTTCTTTTTTACAGGAAACTATTGAAATTGCTATAAAAGCTAAAACTGCTAAAATTCTAAAAAACTTCATTATTTTTACATCCAATTTTAAGTGTACAAAAGTAATACTTTTTAAGTTGATGATCGAATTTTTAGAAACCGAAAGACTTATTTTGCGCCCCTTTACTTTAGAAGATACGTCCCGACTTTTTCTGTTGGACAGTAATTCGGAAGTAATGAAATATATCGGAATGGAGCCCTTAAAAGAAGAAGCAGAATCGAAAGAAGTTATCCAAAAAATTCTTAAACAATACCAAGAAAATAATGTTGGAAGAGTAGCGGTTATTGAAAAAGAAAGCAACCTTTTAATTGGCTGGAGCGGTTTAAAACTTCTTACCGAACCCATCAATAATTATGTGAATGTTTTGGATTTAGGTTATCGTTTTCTACCTGAATTTTGGGGAAAAGGTTATGCCACAGAATCTGCAAAATCAGCTTTGAAATTTGGTTTTAATGAAATGAATGCGGAAATTATTTACGCTCATGCTCATTCAGAAAATTTGGCTTCCAATCATACTTTACGAAAGTTGGGTTTTCAAAAAACAGAACAATTTGTAGAACCCGATGGAATCTGTAATTGGTACGAATTGAAAAAAGAGAATTTTAGAATTTAATTTAAGAATATGCAAACAGAAAAAATCATCAATCATATTGTTAATTGGCTGAAAGATTACGCCACAAAAGCCGGCGTTAAAGGTTACGTTATAGGAGTTTCCGGCGGAGTTGATTCTGGAGTCGTTTCCACACTTTGTGCAATGACCGGTTTAGAAATTCTTGCGATGGAAATGCCGATTCGACAGCAAAAGGATCAAGTAAACAGAGCTTTAGAACATTTGGAATTTTTAAAAAATAAATTTCCAAACATAAAAACCAAAAGTATAGATTTAAATGAGCCTTTCGAAGCTTTATACAAAACTTTTGATGTAAAAGATGATTTATTTCCAAACGAAAAACTCGCTTTTGCCAATACTAGAGCAAGATTAAGAATGTTAACGCTTTATTATTACGGGCAAATCAACGGATTATTGGTTTGCGGAACCGGAAATAAAGTAGAAGATTTCGGAATCGGATTTTATACTAAATACGGAGATGGTGGTGTTGATATTTCACCAATTGCCGATTTGTACAAAACTGAGGTTTATGAAATTGCGAGAACTTTGGATTTACCGGAATCTATTAAAAATGCCATTCCAACAGACGGACTTTGGGATGTTGAACGAACCGACGAACAACAAATTGGTGCAACTTACCCAGAATTAGAAAAAATCCAAAAAGAATGGGGAACGAAAACTGAAAATGATTACAGCGGAAGAAATTTAGAAGTTTTCAAGATTTTCAGCAAAATGAATAAAGCCGCGCAACACAAGATCAATCCAATTCCGGTTTGTGATATCCCGGAAGAATGGCGAGATTAATGTAGCAATCAAAAAATGTAACAATGTAACAATTATTGATAAACTGTAAGATAGTTACATTGATAAATAAGAAAATATGAACTCAAATAAATCCAGAACTTTTATCCTGTTTTTCATCGGCGCTTTGGCGGGAATGTTGGCGATGTATCTCTTCAGCAATTATAAAATTGAAAAGAAAAATGCAGAGCCAGTCATCGAAAATTCAACAAAAATTGAGAAAAATGAACCGAATTCGACTTCTAAAAATTCAAAATCAATTGATGAACTAACGAAGGAAAATGTGGTGATTAATTATGTGAAGAAAAATCACGAATTACCGGATTATTATTTAACCAAATCCGAAGCAAGAAACCAAGGTTGGAACGCTTCTGCAGGAAATTTATGTGAAGTTCTTCCTGGAAAAGCGATTGGTGGAGATAAATTTTCGAACCGAGAAAAGCAACTTCCCAAAGGAAACCAATATTTCGAAGCTGATGTGAATTACAACTGCGGAAACCGAAACGGAGACCGAATTGTTTTCACGAAAAATGGCGAGGTTTGGTTAACGCACGATCATTACAGAAGTTTTGAAAAACAGTAATTTTAAAGTGAATTAAGTGAATAAATGAATGCGTGAATTTTGAACATTAAACCTTGAACAATAAATTATGAACACTGTTTACATCGACTTTTCCGACCTTGGAGATTACGAAGATTTCTACTCACAATTAAAAGAAAAATTACCGCTTCCAGAATTTTTTGGTGATAATTTGGATGCACTTTATGATTCTATTAATGGATTTGTTGAACTTCCGCTGCATATTGAATTTGTAAATATGAGCGTTGATCAACTCGAAATTTTTGAAGATTTACTCACCACTTTGGAAGATGCTGAAGATGAAGTGGAAGGTTTTACTTTTTCGTATTATTTGGAGCAGTACGAAGACGAAGAATAAATTTAAAGAAAAAATAAAAAAGTTTCGCGCGCCTTTGGCG
>JAEZWE010000008.1 GCA_023420435.1 Bacteroidota bacterium | reverse complement strand
GAATTTGGTGTTCGTTTGCGGCGGCAATACTTTCTTCATCTCTCATACTTCCACCAGGTTGAATAATGGCTTTTATACCATTTTCTGCACAAAAATCGACCACATCACGGAAAGGAAAAAACGCATCTGAAGCCAAAACCAAATCTCCGGAAAATTTTTCTTTTGCTCTTTCAATCGCTTGTTGTGTTGCCCAGATCCGGTTTACTTGTCCACCTCCAATTCCCAATGCCTGTGTTCCGTTGGAAACCACAATAGCATTAGATTTTACATATTTTACGACTCTTTGTGAAAAGAGTAAAGCTTTATTTTGTTCTTCAGTAGGTTGTTTTTCAGTAACCATTTTTAAGTCCTGAGAAAATTGCAGATCGTTGTCCTGAACCAAAATTCCCCCGTCAATTTTCACCCAAGTTTTGGCATCAGACACCGGATTTTTGATTTTAATAATTCTTAAATTCTTTTTCTTTTTCAAAATTTCAAGAGCTTCATCATCAAAATCAGTTGCCATTACGATTTCCAGGAAAGTTTTATTCAATTCTTCCGCTGTTGCAGCATCAATTTTGTAATTCATCGCGACAATTCCGCCGAAAATGGAAATAGGATCACATTCGAAAGTTTTGGTATAAGTTTCCAATGCTGAATTTCCTACTGCAACGCCACAAGGTGTGGAATGTTTTACGGCGCAACACGCCATTTCATTTTTAAATTCATTTACCACTTTCCAACACAAATCCATGTCGCGTAAATTATTGAATGACAATTCTTTTCCTCCCAAAATTTCAAAATCCTTCATCGCTCCATTTTCAAAAGTGGAAACATAATAAGCTGCGGATTGGTGCGGATTTTCGCCATATCTAAGGTCTGAAACTTTTTTGTAAGAAGCATTCAGATATTCCGGATATTCTTCTTCCAGCAACATTGCTGAAATGGCAGCATCGTAAGCCGAAGTGAGATTAAATACTTTTCCCGCCAGTTTTTTTCGGGTTTCTAAGATTGAATTTCCATTTTCAGAAATTTCCTTTTGAATTTTTGAGTAATCTGAAATATCCGTAATTACTGTTACACTTTCAAAATTTTTAGCTGCTGAACGTAACATAGAAGGTCCACCAATATCGATAAATTCCACTTTTTCTTCCAGCGAAATATTTTTATTAACATTTTCAAAAAATGGATATAAATTTACGATGACCATATCGATTAATCCGATTTCATGTTCTGCAACAATATTCATGTGTTCTTCGTTGGAACGAACCGCTAAAAGTCCACCATGAATTTTGGGATGCAAGGTTTTTACACGACCATCCAACATTTCCGGAAAATTCGTCACTTCGTCAATCTGAATAGGGCTTAAACCTGCTTCTTTCAAATGTTTAAATGTTCCACCTGTTGAGATGAGTTCGTAGTTGTTTTCTTCTAAAAATTTAGCAAAATCAATCAATCCGGATTTGTCGGAAACACTGATTAAGGCTCTTTTCTTTGACATTTTATTTTTACTTTTTATTAGATTTTTGAACTAAGATTCAATACTTTTATTTATTCAAAATTTTATCAATCGCTTTTGGAAAAATCTCATATTCAACTTCATGGATTTTTTTTACTAAAGTTTCGGGCGTTTCATTTTCGTCCACTAAAACTTTGCCTTGCAGAATAATTTCGCCTTCGTCAATTCCAGTGGTTACAAAATGAACGGTTGCGCCACTTTCCTTTTCGCCTGCTTCCAAAACGGCTTCATGAACCTTATTTCCATACATCCCAAAACCCCCAAATTTTGGAAGCAAGGATGGATGAATATTGATGATTTTTCCTTCAAAGTTTCTGCAGAAATCCTCACTTAAAATGGAAAGAAATCCTGCAAGAACAATTAAATCTGTATTTTCCGGAAGAATTTTTTTCAAATTTTCTGAAAAAGATTTTCCTCTTTTGATTAAATGATTTTTTATTCCGTGATTTTCGGCACGCTGCAAACCGTAACAATCCCGGTCTGCAACTACCATTTCCACTTTTGCATTTTTAATTTCTCCGGAATTAATGCACTGCAAAATTCTTTCGAGGTTGGTTCCTGAACCGCTGATTAAGACAACTATACTTTTCATTTTGTACATTGTATAATGTACAAAGTAAAATGTAAAACTCATCTTACTTTATACATTATACTTTTTACATTTTACAACAATTTAATTTTTTCAGGATTTTCTACAATTTCACCAATTTCGTAGGCGTCATCAAGAAGTTCCAAAACTTTGGAAACATTTTGTTCGTCAACAACAACTACCACTCCTACGCCCATGTTGAAGGTTCCGAACATTTCCATTCTGTCAATATTTCCACGTTTTTCGCATTCCAACATAATGTTTGGGATTTGAATTTTTGAAGTATCAATTTTTGCAGACAGTCCATTCGGAATAATTCGAGGAACATTTTCGATTAAACCGCCTCCTGTAATATGTGCAATCCCTGAAATTTCTAAATTTTCCAATAATTTGAAAATGTCTTTGTAATATAATTTCGTTGGAACCAAAAGTGTTTCGTATAAAGGTTTTCCTTCAAATTCTTCATTAAAATCAGGGAAAATTTTACGAACCAAAGAAAAACCGTTGCTGTGAAATCCGGAACTTGGAAGTGCAATAATTTTATCTCCCGTTTTTATTTTTGTGCCATCAATCACTTGATCTTTTTCCACAATTCCCACACAAAAACCGGCTACATCGTAATCTCCAGGATTGTACATTCCCGGCATTTCAGCAGTTTCACCGCCAATTAATGCGCATTGGTTGTCTTTGCAAGCATTCACCATTCCCAAAACAATTTCTGCGGCAACTTCGGAATCTAATTTTCCACAAGCCAAATAATCCAGGAAAAATAAAGGTTTTGCACCATGACAAAGTATATCATTAGCACACATAGCGAAACAATCGATTCCTATAGAACCATAATTTTTTGTGTCTAAAGCGATTTTCAATTTCGTTCCTACGCCATCTGTTCCGGAAACCAAAACCGGATTTTTGTAGCCCGAAATTTCATAAAAAGCCCCAAAACTTCCCAAGCCTGTAAGTACATTTTTGTTATGGGTTTCGGCAACTGCTAATTTTATTTTGTCAACTGTTTTATAACCTTCTTCCTTGTCAACTCCTGCAGATTTATAGGTGTTACTCATGTATAATTTTTAAATTTTGAATTCTAAATTTTGAATTAAAAAATTGTTAATTCAACAAACTGTCGAAATGGAAATATCAACTTAAACTTCCGTTATCTAACTTTTAATTTCAATAAAAAAGCCGACTATCTTTGCAGACGTCGGCTCATTATTAA
>JAEZWE010000245.1 GCA_023420435.1 Bacteroidota bacterium | reverse complement strand
CGTAAATCGTTGGTAAATTTGTGGGCAGATTGTGCAATATTCGATAATAAAGCAACAACTTTTGCATCAATTTTTCGGTCGTAGGTTTGTCCGGAAACGCCGAAAACTTTTTCAAAACCAAATCTTTTGGAAAGTTCTTTATCTAAATATTTTACTTTGGAATAATCACCGTTGAACAATTCCAAAAAACTGGCTGCTGTTCCTGTTGTACCTTTTACACCACGAAAACGAAGTGTTTCCAAGAAAAATTCCAATTCTTCGAAATCGAGGATTAAGGATTGCAACCACAATGTCGCTCGTTTTCCAACGGTTGTCAATTGCGCCGGTTGAAAATGCGTAAAACCTAAAGTGGGTAAATTTTTATGTTCTAAAGCGAATTTTGAAAGTTTATCGATGACATTTACCAATTGTTTTCTGACAATTAATAAACCGTCCCGAATTTGGATTAAATCCGTATTGTCGCCAACAAATGCAGAAGTTGCTCCCAAATGAATGATTCCTTTTGCAGATGGTGCAACATCTCCATAAGCATGAACATGAGCCATCACATCGTGTCGGAATTTTTTCTCGTATTCCGCTGCTTTTTCGTAATCGATGTTTTCTTCGTTGTTTTTTAAATCGTTGATTTGTTCATCGGAAATTTCCAAGCCGAGTTCTTTTTCGATTTCGGCAAGTGCAATCCATAGTTTTCGCCAATTTCGAAACTTACTATTGGGCGAAAAATTATAGAGCATCTCCTCACTTGAATAGCGTTCTTCAAGAGGATTTTTGTAAGCGTCCATTCTTTCTTTTACTTTTTTAGATGCACAAAAATACGGGTTTTTATTGAAAATTAAAAACGGGGTTTTGAAAACTGAGCCTCTTATTTATTCAATAAAATAAAAACAAGAACAAATTTGGCGCAAAATTTGTCCGTCCAATTAATTAAAAAAATTATGAAAAAAATTATTTTATCTGCAGCACTAATATTGGGTTCTGGTGCAGTAATTATATCTACAACGCAATCTTGTATGGCTATTGCAACATCCGGAATTGGACTTACCATTATTAAACAAATTTTATTAGGTGGAATTACCAAAGGTCTTGGAATTCTGAAAAACAAAGACTCATTCCTTGCAAATAATCTTATTGACCAAGCCATGCCAAAAACTTTAAGAGATATCAACGGAATTTTAGAAAAAATAGCTCCTAATTTAGTAGCAAAAGAAAAAGATTACATTGCACAAGCTGCAGCTTTTACTGCAAATTTAGCTGAACCAATTTTGGTAAATGCCGTAAACAGCTTAAACGCTGAAGATGTTACCAGAATTGCTAATGGAGGTTCTGGAATTGCCACTCAAATTCTGAAAGAAAAAACAGCCACACAGTTGGTTTCTGCATTAACTCCAAAAGTTGATGAAAAATTAAATCAATTTGGAATTGTTAGAACAATAAATTTGGCCTTACAAGGAAGCAATTTATTAAGTGGAATTTTTGGTGGACAGCAAACGATTTCAAATTACAATTCCTCTGGTGGACTTTCAAAATTGGCTTCAGAAATGATGGTGAATGGTTTGTTTAATATTATAGAAGATTACGAACAACAAAATTCAGGGAAATTACTGGAAGCGATAAAACAATAATTTAATTAATATATCATTATATTTGAGTTTCCGATTTTTTTCCGGAAACTCTTTTCTTTTCAAATAAATATAAAATATGGCAGAAAATATTGAAGATAATAATCAACGTACACCAGAAGAATTTTACGCTTCTCTAAAAACAAAATTAGAAGAAAATCATAATTTTCCTGAAGATTACGTTTTCAAGTTCATCATTCCTAGTAATTCTGAAAAAATTACAGAAATCCTAAGAATTTACGATGGTATGAAATATACGCTTTCCAACAGGGACAGCAAAAATGGAAAATATACTTCATTAACCATCAACGCTTTTGTGTTAGATGCTGACCAAGTAATCGCTCTATACAAAAATGTAGCAAAATTGGAAGGTGTAATGATGCTTTAATTTTTCAAAAAAAAATGAAAATTCTTATCACCGGTGGAACTGGATTGGTTGGAAAAGCTCTTGTTTCAAAACTTCGAGAAAAAGGACATTTCGTAAACATTTTGGTTCGTAAAAATCCAAAAAATGAAAATGAATTTTTGTGGGATTATTCAAAAAAAGAAATTGATGAAAAGGCATTTGAAGGAATTGACACCATTATTCATTTAGCTGGAGCTTCCATTGGAAAACGTTGGACAAAGGAGTATAAACGTGAAATAATTTCGAGCCGAGTTGATTCTGCAAAATTTCTTAAAGAAAAATGTTCTGAACTTGGTGTTCGTTTAAAATCTTTTATTTCCGCTTCCGGAATTAATTATTACGGAACATTTACCGACGAAAAAATATTAACGGAAAACGATGGTATTCTTCACCAAGATTTCCTTTCCGAAGTCTGCGTATTATGGGAAAAATCTGCAGATGAATTTACCGAAATTTCTGAAAAAATTGTCAAAATCCGAACTGCTCCAGTTCTGTCGAAAAAAGGCGGTACTTTTGAGCAATTAAAGAAAATAACGGATTATAATTTGGCTTCGGGAATTGGCTCTGGAAAACAATGGTTTAATTGGATTTATCTTGAGGATCTTGTGGAAATTTATATAAAATCTGTTGTAGATTCTAATATAAAAGGGATTTACAATGCTGTGGCAGATGAAATTCCTACTAATCAAAACTTCATGAAAAAACTAGCTTCAGAAAGGAAAAAATTCTTTATCCCTTTCAATGTTCCAGCTTTTTTGATGAAACTTGTTTTGGGTGAAATGAGTGAAATTATTCTTGAAGGAACAAAAGTTTCCAATCAAAAAATAAAAAATTCAGGATTTGTGTTTAAATATCCTGATTTGAATAGCACTTTTAGAAATATTCTTAAAGATAATTAGTCCAAAAACATTCTTGCATTTTCAATAGGTCTTCCCACAACAGCTAAAGAACCTTTTATTAAAATCGGACGCTGAATTAGTTGTGGATTTCCTTGTAAAATAACGAAAAGTTCATCGTCGGAAAGTGGTTTTCCTTCAAAATTTTCTTTGAAAAAAGCTTCGTTTTTTCGTGTGATTTCATGGGGTGTAGAACCCAACATTTTCACAACAGAACGCAGTTCTTCTTCTGAAAGTGGATTGGAAACGATATCTACAATTTGAAATTCTACTCCATTTTCATCCAAAAATTCTAAAATGGCTCTGGATTTTGAGCAGTCGTTATTATGCAGAACTTTGATCATTTTTTCTTTTTAAGATTTCTAAAATTTCTTGACCCATTTTTAAATTTTTGTTAGAATTTTTTAAAATTCTTACCATCCAATAAATTACAAAAAATATCGGAACAATGAGCAACACAAGAAAAACTGTTTGAATAAGCATTAATTCAATTCCAGAAATAGCCATTATATTCATAACATTTTTTACTATCGTTAAAACAATCCGTTTAATTCTGCTTCAATTCTTTCCAAAATAAGCCCAAAATCCTCAGGTCTTTCTACAAAATCCAAATCATCCACTTCAATAATCAGCAATTTCCCTTCATTATAGTTGGAAATCCATTTTTCATATTTCTGATTCAGTTTTGTAAGATATTCTATAGAAATCGAAGCTTCGTAATCTCTTCCTCTTTTATAAATTTTCTTTACTAAATTGGGAACGTCTGATTTCAAATAAATTAGCAAATCCGGTGCCGAAACGAAAGATTTCATTAAATTAAAAACCGAAGTATAATTATTAAAATCACGCTTGGTTAATAAATTCATATCATTCAGATTTTCTGCAAAAATGTGGGCATCTTCATAAATGGTACGATCTTGAATGATGTTTTTTCCACTTTCGCGAATTTCTTTAACCTGGCGAAATCTACTTCCTAAAAAATAAATTTGAAGGGCAAAACTCCATTTACTCATATCCGCATAAAAATCCTCCAAATATGGATTATGATCTACGTCTTCAAATTGCGCATCCCAACCATAATGCTTTGAAAGCATCGTTGTTAAAGTGGTTTTTCCAGCTCCAATGTTTCCTGTTACTGCAATATGCATTTTCCCTGATAAATTTTAGTGTCTATTTTCAGTTGAAATTGTGGCGAAAATTGGCCTTTTTTCAACTATTTTACGAAGTGGTAAATATAGAGTTTTGAAGAGGTGAGTTCAAAATAAGCACTGGAGTTTTTATCCACAATTTTTGAATTTTTTCCTTGAAAAACTTCCTCAAAATGATCTGGAAATCGAAATTTGGAAACTGAATTTTTAGAAACAACAAAGATGAATTCATTTTCGCGACGTAATTTTCGACCATTAACAATTGGTTTTTCAAACAATAAATTGGTTTTAAAATCAAAAACTTTAAAGCTTTTTTCTGTTAAAATAAAAAGTTTATTCTCGAAAACAATTAGGTCTAAAATATCATCGTATTCCATATAAAAAGGGTAGGAATTGATAATTTTATCTTCACGAAAATTATACTGAACCAAACTTTTCTGGCTTTCATCTAAAATCCAAATTTGCTGCTGATCTTCGGCAAAAGCCATTTGTACAAAACCAAATTTCCGTAGATCCAATTTTTGAATTTCATTCAAATTTTGATCTACAAATTTCATTTCCTGAGCATTTTCCGAAAACAGAACAATGTTCAGCGGATTTTGCACGTTTTGAACTTTAAAAGGTAAAGTAAGCATCATCCTTCCCAATTCTTTACCTAAAGAATCGTATTTGGTAAAACTGAAGTTTTTGTTTTTGTAGAAGTAAATATTTCCATAATCGTCTGCAAAAAAATCCTGAGTTTCTGCGAATTTCAGAGAATCTAATGGCAAAGTTTTCTGTGCAGAAAGCGAACAGAAAAAGGTTAGAAATATGATTGAAAAAATTTTCAATTATTTAATTTTCACTTCATAAATTTTATCCCAATTTTTCCCAGTAATCAACATATTTTCGCCTTTAAAAGCAATACCGTTCAAAACATCATCAGTACCGGTTGCATGGTTTTTCGCAATTTCTGTAAAATCAAATTTGCCTTCTACTTCTCCAGTCTTAGGATTAATTTTTAAAATAATAGGTTTTTGCCAAACATTCGCATAAATAGAACCGTTGTGAAATTCCAGTTCATTCAATTGATCGTAAGCTTGCGTATTTCCAGCAACAGAAATGTATCGAACCATTTTGGAAGGATCATTAACATCCAAAAAATATAAATTTTTGGTTCCATCAGAAACAATTAAATTTTGGTGGTCATAAGTAATTCCCCAACCTTCCCCAATCATGTTGGGATAAGGAAATTCTTTAACCAAACTTAAATCTGATTTTTCGTAAATAAAACCTTTTTTTTCACGCCAGGTTAATTGGTAAACCTTATCTCCTGCAATCGTCATTCCTTCAGAAAAATATTCCTTACTCTGCGAAGTTGACGCAATTGGAGTAGTTCCGCCCAAAGTGTATTTCCAAATTTTTGAAGTTCCGTATTGTCCTTCACTTTCATAAACCGTGTTTCCATCAAGTTGAAATCCTTGCACAAAATTGGGCTTTGCATGAGGATATTCCTGAACAATTTCGTAAGACAAATTTTTCTCCGGATGTTTTGCAAAAACGTTGATGGTAGCATCTTGCATTAAAATTTCACCATCTTTTTTCTTAATTTTAAAGGTTACTGAATTGTCTCCCAAAGTGAAAAAATTAGGATCAACAATCATTTTATCCAATTCTTTATCTCCAAAACTAATTATCACACTTTCAGCGTTTTCTGTTACCTCTTTTGGCAGCGTTAAAGCGTCACCAAAATAATAACCTTTGCTTTCCATTTCGAGATTGTAATCATTCAAACTGTTCAAAATTTCTTTGTCTTTATTACAAGAAACTAAAAGTGTGAAAGCAAAAATTGAGAGGATAAGACGTTTTTTCATGTTCAAATTTTAAGATTTTCAAAAATAAGAAAAAATAAAACCTCCTATATTCATAAAATTTAAGAGATAACCAGATTTTTTTAAATCAATTTCATGACCAAATAAAAAAACGCACCGAAATGCGTTTTTAATGATGTAAAATTTTGCTGTTACTTTTCTACATAATTTTTTAAATTTTTTCCTACTAGTTCTTTCCAGCCTTCCTCAAAACTGTTGTGCGAGAAATCTTTTCCAAGATGTTCAAAGTTTTCCAAGCCTTTGTGGGTTAACGTTACATGGGTTCCTTCTCCATCTTGTTCCAATTCCCATTTTACTATAGTTTTTTCTTTGGAAAACTCTGGGTAAGACCAGGAATGTTTCAGTTTTGCATTGGGCTGAATTTCCAAAATTTCACCATGATGGTGGTACTTTTTCGCTTCTCCGGGTTCGTAGAAATTGAATTCATTATGAACCCCCAATTCAAAATCCGGAATATCGAAATACCATTCTTTCATTTTGGCTTTATCTGTTAAAGCATTCCAAACCTCTTCCACAGGAGCATTTACACGTTCTTTTACAATGACATTATCATGCATAATTATTATTATTTGGTTCTTTAAATTTAAGCAAAATATTCTTTATTTTTTATTTTTCGGGGAAAATTTTAAAGTAAATTTACGGCTGATTCGTAATTTAAACTATGAAAAGTTTTAAAAAAATGATGCTGTATTTATTTATTTTCATTGCGGTTCTTTTAGCAGGAACTTATTTTTTTATGCAACAGGAAAAATTCGGAAAACTCCCTTCCGGAGAACGTTTGGAACGAATAAAAAAATCTCCAAACTGGAAAGACGGTGCTTTCCAAAACCAGCATAAAACGCCAAATTTCGATGAGGAAGCTACTTTTTATGGCGTAATGTGGCGATTTTTCACAACAAAAGTTGAGCATAAAATTCCCGACCAACCTTTTCAGTTTACCAAAACCGATTTAAAATCTTTAAATCCCAATGAAGATGTTTACATTTGGATGGGACATTCTTCTTATTACATCCAAATCGACGGTTTGAAAATCCTTGTAGATCCCGTTTTTAGTGCAAATGCAAGTCCGGTAACTTTCACCACAAAAGCAATTCCGGGTTCGAATTTGTATCAATCAGAAGATTTTCCAAATTTAGATTATTTAATTATTTCACACGATCATTGGGATCATTTGGATCATAAAACAGTGAAGGAATTCCAATCGAAAGTAAAAAAAGTCATTACAGGATTAGGAACAGGTTCGCACTTGGAACATTGGGGTTTTCCGACTTCGCAAATCGTGGAATTGGATTGGAGTGAAAGTTTTAATCTCGGAAATAGCGCAAAAATTACGGCTGAACCGGCTAGACATTTTTCGGGAAGAGGTTTTAAAAGAAACCAAACTTTGTGGACGAGTTTTGTTTTGGAAGCCCAAAATAATAGAATTTATATTGGTGGAGATTCCGGTTACGATACGCATTTCAAAGAAATTGGAGAAAAATATGGAAGTTTCGATTTGGCAATTTTGGAAAACGGACAATACAACCAAGATTGGAAATACATCCACATGCTTCCCGGTGAACAAATGAAAGCCATGAAAGATTTGAACGCAAAACGGATGATTCCTGTTCATAATTCCAAATTTGTTTTGGCGTTGCATTCTTGGGACGAACCCCTCAAAAAAATGGATGAACTGAACACCGAAAAACTCCGAATTTTATTTCCAAAAATGGGCGAAAAAACCAATTGGAAAAATGATTCTTTGGTCTATAAAAAATGGTGGGAAAAGGTGAAATAAATTTCTTGTGAATTTTGAATTATCAATGGTGAATCTTCACTTCTCAACTTCTTTACAACTTTACCAATTCACAAGATTTTCGTAAATTTACGGTTCTTTAATTCTAAAATTCTGTAATGAAAAACGCTTATATTATTGACGGAACACGAAGTGCCATCGGAAATTTCAAAGGTGGACTTTCTGCTGTGAGAACTGATGATTTACTGGCCTCTGTCATTAAAAGTTTAATTGAAAAAAATCCGAATCTTCCAATTGATAAAATTGATGATGTCATTATCGGATGCGCCAATCAAGCCGGTGAAGACAACCGAAATATTGCAAGAATGGCGGCGCTTTTGGCGGGACTTCCAACTTCTGTTCCCGGAGAAACCGTGAACCGACTTTGTGCTTCTGGAATGAGTGCCATTGTTCAGGCTTCAAGAGCGATAAAGTCTGGGGAAGGCGACCTTTTCATTGCAGGTGGTGTAGAAGGAATGACAAGAGGACCTTATGCAGTTTCCAAACCTGAAACCGCTTTTGGAACGGATTCTAAAATGTACGACACGAGTTTTGGATGGCGTTTTATCAATCCACAAATGGAAAAACTGTACGGAACGGAAGCGATGGGAAAAACGGCGGAAAATTTAGCGGAAATGTTTCAAATTTCGCGTGAAGAACAGGATCAGTTTGCCTTAAATTCCCAAATAAAAGCCAAAAAGGCACAAGATAACGGACGTTTGGCGGAAGAAATTTCGGATATCGTGATTCCGCAAAGAAAAGGAGATGCCATTATTTTCAATCAGGATGAATTTATTAAACCAAATTCTTCGATGGAAATTTTAGGAAAATTAAAACCTGCCTTTGTGAAAGAAAACGGAAGTGTGACGGCAGGAAATTCTTCAGGATTAAATGACGGCGCTGCTGTAAGCATTATTGCTTCCGAACATGCAGTTAAAGAATACGGTTTAAAACCTTTGGCAAAAATTGTAACTTCTGCTGTTACAGGTTGTGAACCGAGAATTATGGGAATTGGTCCAGTTGAAGCTACCAAATTAGCTTTGAAACGAGCGAATTTAACTTTAGATCAAATCGATATTATTGAATTAAATGAAGCTTTTGCTGCACAAAGTATAGCCGTTTTAAAAGAATTGGGAATTGCGAATGATGATTCCCGAGTAAATGTAAATGGAGGCGCTATTGCGCTTGGTCATCCATTGGGAATGAGTGGAACGCGAATTACGTATTCTGCGGCTTTGGAAATCAACAAAACCGGAAAAAAATATGCACTAGCAACGATGTGTATTGGTGTTGGACAAGGCTATGCAGTGATTTTGGAGAATCCAAATGTTTAAAAAAATCTGGAAAAATTTCCAGATTTTTTTTTAATATTTTCGTTTTTCTGAAGAAAATTTATTCTGTTGTTCTTTAAATTTTCTTCATTTTTTAGCCCCATTTTTTCTTCGTGTCTTCTAAAGACTTTATAATCATTTTTTCTAAGATATCATGATTCAAATCTTCCAATTTTTTGAAATAAATACAGGCGGCATTTCCCATTTGGATTTTTCCTAAATCTTTCAATAATTCGTCGTGCTCTTCATCAACACAATCTAAGATATAAAGCGAAAATTTTGTTTTTCTCGGCGAAAAACCAATTCTGCACATTTCACCTTCTCTTCCACTTGCATATTTGTAATTGTATTTTCCGAATCCGATAATGGAAGGACCCCACATTGTTGCGGGTTCGCCGGAAAGTCGTTCCATAATTTCTACCAATTTGAAACTGTCGTCAATTTTTTTCGGGTCGGAATTTCGGATGAAATCTTCAACACTTGCTTCTGTTGCTTTGGTTTTGTTTTCGGACATTTTTTAGAATTTGTTAAAGGTGAAATTTGAGAAAAATAAAAGTTTCAAAAACTCAGATTCCCTAAATTTTAGTGCTGCATCTTTGCCGGATCGTCGTAATTGACCATCCAATTGATGCCGAATTTATCCGTCCACATTCCGAAATACGCTCCCCAAAAAGTATCTTCTAAAGGCATTGTTACCATTCCTCCTTCTGAAAGTGCATTGAACAATTTCTCTGCTTCTTCTCTGGAATCTACATTTAAGGAAAGTGAAAAATTGTTTCCTTCTTTAAAATTTGAAGACCATTCTCCACCAACATCACTTCCCATTAACATGGTTTCTCTTGAAATAGGTAAAGAAACATGCATAATTTTATTTTTTTCTTCTTCGGAAACTTGCTTTCTATCTTCTGAAGGCGGCATATCGCCAAATCTTCCGATATAAGGGAATTCTCCTCCGAAAACGGATTTGTAGAAATTGAATGCTTCTTCGCAGTTACCATTGAAAGTAAGATAAACGTTTACTGTTACCATTTTTAATTAGTTATGAGTTATAAATTATCAGTTAAAAATATTAAGGTTTTTCGGAAATTGTTTTAAGATTATTTAATCCTTCCTGATAATCTTTTCCAATCATTTCTTCAAGGTCATACATCAATTTGGTTACTGTCCATGGATAAGGAATTTCTGTAGAAAACGTCCACGTAGCTATACTTCCTTTACCTTCAGGAACAACATTTACAGAGGCAAAATTCTCACTTTCGTAGGGTGTTAAGAAAACAATTTTGGTCTCAATTTTACGATTTGCGGGATACACTTTTACAACTTCTTGGCATCCTTTTCCTGCTTGTTTGTTTCCTTCCCAACACACTTTTTCGCCCACTTTTCCTGTAATTCCTGTCCATTCTTTTTTCATATTAGGATCCAATTTATTCCACGGAGACCACATATCCATTGTTTTTAAAGAATTGGTATGGGTCCAAACTTTTTCCGGACTGGCGTTAATGGAAACTGATTTTTCGAAATTACATTTTCCGTCAATAAATGCGGCCGCAATTAACCAAAGCCCAATTATAGACAATAGAATGTAAAGGATTGTTTTTAAAATTTTCATGATTTTTTATTTAAAGTGGATGATTTTTTCGATAAGAATCAATTTCTCCTTAAAGAAACTGCCATTTTCCAACCTACCAGAACCAATAGCCAAACCAAAATTCCGCAGATCCAAAACCAAATGGGTGATGGAATAATGATCATCATATAAATAGAAGTGATGAGAAAAATAATTCCGATAATTATTGCATAATTTTTTTTGCCGTCTTTTGCAATAAAAGTAGATAAAAAACCTCCTGTTAAAGCACCTGCAGCATAAGAAATAATCACAAAAAACAAAGCCATAAAAGGAGCATTTTCAATATAGTTTTTGATGTCTTCCGGATTTTCGGGATCTGCTCCTACAGGAAGCGGATATATATTTTGTCCCAGTTTCTGAACTGCACCTACCACAATTCCTGTAACAATCATTGCGATAACCACCGCAAAAATTTTTCTTAAAATGCTCATGTTTATTATTTTTTATTTTTTTCCAAGATCGTATTGAAACTCAAGGAACCCTCATTATTGATCCAATTACCCATAAATTTCACCGATTCTATAGCTTCAACTTTTTCATTAATTTTTGTAAAAATAACTTCCACTTTTCCTTCAAATTTTCCGACATGTTTGCCGGAACCTTCCTCAAAAAATTGATAATTTCCAACTGCAATGGATCTTTTGTCATGATTTTTAAAATCAGTAATAATTATTTTACCCTTGAAATTTGACTGATTGGAACCATCCACCAAGCTAAATCCCGAAATCATAAATTCCTTATTGTTCATTTGATTTTCTTCAGAATTTTCAATTTTGATTTGGAAGTCGCTTTCATTAATCTTTCCAACAAAAAAATCTTTATTGTTCACCCAAATTTCAGAAAAATCACGACTTTGAGAAAATGATAAACTTGAGATTAATAAAAAAAGAAAATAGAAATTTTTCATTGATTTTTAAAATAATATTTTTAAGAAAATCCAGTGTTTTTCAGGTTTTTAAATATTAAACCCCAAATTGCGAAAGATGATGATTGAGGTGTTTTGCAAACATATTATTCCATTCTTGTGAAGTAAGCTTTCCAAAGGAATGATTTTCTTTTCCATCAAAAGCTTCAGCGCCCAATTGTTGGGTTTTTTGGATGTGTCCAATCAATTTTTTCTTTTCCAGTTCGAAATCTTTTTCGCCCGTCATTTTGAACATCGGTCCTGTTGGTCCGTTTTTCACATACGGTTTTTCGCTCACCACGTTTTTTTTCACGAAATTTTTCAGGATAAACTTGGCAATAGTTCCTGTTTTTCGAAACTTTTGGGGTTCATAAACCAATTCATAAGCCACATTTAAATGGGCTAACATCTGATCTACCGTCATTATTCCCCAATATCCTTTTGTTTCTGGAGTTAAATTCTGGATTCGATCGATGTATTTTTGTGCTTGTTTTGTATCAAAAACGTTTTCCATTGTTCTTTTGTAGTTAAACAAATATACTAAAAATCCGCTCCCAAATTTAGGGAACGGATTTTTTAAAATTCTTAAAATTTATAGGTTTTGAAAGGCTATAAAGTTTTCTAATTATTCCGCAATCATAACTTTAGTTCCTTTGGTATGCGCATTCATTTGCGGTGCGTAATAATTCTGCAAAGTGGAAATTCCGTTGCTGAAAGTTCCGGAAGCGTTACACACCACATCGTATTCAAAAACATATTTTCCTTTAGGCATGTATTCGATGTAGAAATTCGTGGAGGCATCTTTCGTTGACTGATAATACCCCAGATTATTTTTCCACTGATAACCGGAAATAACGTCTAAAGGTTCAAAACCAGCAGCGCGCATATCTTTCAGGTGAATAAATTCCATATTTCTATCCGAATTTAAAATCATTCTCACTGTTACTTTGTCTCCTACTTTTAATGGAGTTTGAGCCGTAATTTTCTGCAGTTCTTCCCCATTTTCAGTTTTGATTTTTTTGTACAATTCTTTTGTAATTGAAAGGTAAGTTTCTGAAGATTTTATTTTATCCAAATCTTCATAATATTGCCAGAACAATCCACCTTGAACAATTCCGGGACCTGGTTTTGTAACGGTAACGGTTGCTAATTTTTTATCAACATTTTCAGGTTTTAGCGTCGACTTCACATAACCTGTTGCTTTGGTATCGGAATTTTCTAAAGATTTTCCGCCCCAAACAATCGTGGCTTTATCACTTTCTGTGGAAGTCCAGGATTTTCCGGAATTCAAAATCGTGTAAATGACTTCTGCAGTGCTTCTTGATGTATCCCAACTCGAAACTTCTTTCTGTGTAATGAGCCAGATTTTCATGTCTTCAATGAAACTGGCATCGTTTGGCGTTAGTTTGCTGAACGCTTCCAAAGCTCCCGCGTGATTAACCGTTTTTGAAGAATACCAACCCCAATCGTTTAGGTTTTGTTTCCAATAAACGCCCTGAGTTTCAGTATTGGTGGAAGTTTCTTTTAAATAAGTCATCAACTTTTTAGACAAATTCGTCAACTTATAATTTTCAAAAAGTAAGGCTGCTCTGTGCAATCCGAAGAAATTGAAATCCTTGATTTCGGCTTTTGGCGCTTTCTGAATAACCAAAGTTTTCAAAGTCGCGCCTTTTCCTTTCAAAGGATATTGCGTTTCCCAATAATGACGGGTATCGAGATAATCCAAAACGAAATTATTCCAGATATTGTCTTTGTTTGCATTTTCGATGCGGTAATATTTATTGACTTCATTATCCACAAAATTCACCAATTTTGAAACCATTTCTCTTTGTTCTCCATCTTGATAATCAGACAGATTTCCCTTGAGCCATTCATTAATTCTGCCCAAATTTTTCAGAATATATAATGAAGTATAGTAAGAGCTCGGATAACCAGGATACCAGGAGAAGCCGCCGTCCGGATTTTGCAGTTTTTTCAAATCGTCCCAATCCTGATTAATGGAATTTCTCATCGAATTCGCATCAAAAATTCTTGCCAATTTCTGCATCTGTTCTGTTTCATTTTTGCTTTCCAAAACCCAAGGTGTTTCTTCGAGCAAAAGTTGTTTCAGTTCCTGATTTTTTTCAAGATTTGACGTCAGCAAACCTTTGTCCTGATATTCATCAAAAACGGCTTTCATTCTTGGGTTGGCTTTGAAAATTTCGGAAGCCAACACATCGGCAAACCATTTGTTGAACTGCACATCTGCGGAAAGATTTTGATCGTCTTTCAGACTTGGAAGCGCAAACATAATTTCCCAAATCGGATTTGTTGTGAGTTCCAACGAATTGGAAACATTCGTTGCCGTCGTTGAAGTATTTTCAGCCAGATTTTTCAGTATGAAAGTTTTGTTCTGACCTTCTTGCACGAAAATCGGTTGAGCGTCGGTCACCAACATTCTGTTTGGAAGAACTGCAATTGCTTTTTGTTCTCCATCAGAAAAGTTTCCTGCTTTCGCTATAACTTTAAAAATAATGGACGAAACATCGTTCGGAACTTTTATTTTCCAGTTGGCTACGGAATTTCCATTTCTTGCAACATTGAAATTTTGAACCGAATTGTTCAAACCAAATTTTGAGGAAATATCTTCATTGGTTAACGCATCCAAAATTTGTAAAGAAGCATTTCCTATTAAATTTTGTGAGGTTAAATTACTGAGTTTCGATTGTAAATTTAATTCGTCGCCTTCACGCAAAAATCGTGGATAATTCGGCGTTACGGAAAATTCTTTCTGCGTAACGACTTCTTTTTCTAAAGTTGCGGCTTTGGCATCTTTTGTATGTGCGAGGAACATCAGTTTCCATTTTGTTAAGGCTTCCGGAGACGTAAATTCGAAATTGACGTTGCCGTCTTTGTCCGTCGTTAAATTGGGATAGAAAAACGCGGTTTCATTGAGGTTTTGACGGACTTTTATATCGTTAGAAGTTTCAGTTTTTTTCTTTCCATAACCTATTGTTACTACTTCTTCAATTTCTTGATTTTTGATCGTATCAGAAATACTTCTTACTCCACGAATTTGCACTCCAGCAACTTTTCCTGCTAAAGCGTCATTTGCAGTAGGAGCTGGAGCCATTTTTGCTTCTGCAGCTACTGCATATTGCCTTGTAA
>JAEZWE010000226.1 GCA_023420435.1 Bacteroidota bacterium | reverse complement strand
TAACAATAAAGATCAATCTTATTTTTTATGCCAACTTAATCAGAATCAACTAAGTAAAGCCTTATTTCCAATTGGTGAATTGACAAAACCTGAAGTTCGTGAAATAGCAAAAGAACTTGGTTTAGTTACAGCGGAAAAGAAAGATTCTCAAGGATTATGTTTTATCGGAAAAGTAAGTTTACCAGAATTTTTGAAACAACAACTTCAACCAAAAGAAGGCGAAATTATCGAAATTTTCAACGATTTTGCTGGATTTCACAAAGAAATGCCACAATTTTCTTCAAAATTGGAAGAATTGGAATTTCTTTCTTCTAAGATAAAATATCAAAAATCCGAAGGAAAAGTCATCGGAAAACATCAGGGCGCCCAATATTATACGATCGGACAAAGCAAGGGTTTGGGAATTGGAGGTCATAAAGAAAGTTGTTTCGTGATTTCCCGAGATATGGAAAATAATATTTTGTTTGTGGGTGAAAGTCATTCGTTTCCCGGACTTTACAGAAAAGCATTGAAAATAGAAAATCAAGATGTGCATTGGATTCGGGAAGATTTGAGATTAAAAAATGGAGAATCCAAAGAATTTTTGGTCAGAATTCGTTACCGGCAACCTTTAGAAAAAGCCACACTTTATCAATTTGAAAACGGTCTTTTCATCGAGTTTGAAAATCCACAATCCGCAATTGCGGAAGGACAATTCGCAGCTTGGTACGATGGTGAAGAATTGCTCGGAAGTGGCGTTATTTCTTAGTTTTTTGTTAAATTTCTTTAACACTTTTCGCTTTTCACCGACAGATTTTTTCGGTTAACCTCTTTTTTATTAAAAATAGATTTTAGGCAAAATCCTTGTTTTTTTCAAATCGTAAACAAGAATATTAACCTTTAAAATTTAATAAAATGAAAAAAATATTTTTAGCAGCAAGTTTATTTGTAGCATTTGCAGTTTCTGCACAACACACCGGAGAAAGACAACATAGACAGAAGCCAAACGCAAAAGAAATGGTTTCCAAAATGGATAAAGAGCTGAATCTTTCTAACCAACAAGAAAAAAAGTTGACGGCTTTGTTCCAAGAAAGAGATCAAAAAATGGAAAAAAATCGTGGTGATTTTAACGGACAAAATGGAGAAAGACCTGAAGGAAAAGGTTTTGCGAAAAACGATAAAGGAAGAGTAGATTTCGATGTGAAAATCCAAAAAATTCTGAGCAAAGATCAATACACAAAATTCAAAGCGAATCACGAAAAACGCAGAAGTTCTTTTTATGAAAATAATGGCGGGAAAATGCAGAAAAAAGCGATTGAAAAAAGAGGATAAAGTAAAAAATCTTCACAAAAAACTTCGGAAATTCCGAAGTTTTTATTTTTCCAACCAATCTTTAAAATCGCGAACTCTTTCCCGACTCACTGTGATTTCTTCATTTGGTTGAAACTGCATTTCAACTTTGAAATTCGGGGAAGTATGTATGTTTTTGATGAAATTGAGATTGATGATGAATTGTCGGTTTGTTCGGAAAAATTGATTCGGCTCCAAAACACTTTCCAAATCTTCTAAAGTAAATTCTGTTGGATAACTTCGCTCCGAAGTATGGGCATACACGATTTTATTTTCAGAATAAAAACACGAAACCTCATCTATCTGAATCAGTTTCAAATTGTAACCAATTTTAGAAACAATACGGGAAAGTTTTGGTTTGTCTTGTTGAATTAATTTTTTGAAATTCAGCTCGTTATAAGATTGATTTTGTGGAACGAAAGATTTATATTTTTCAATAGCTTTTTGCAAATCTTCTTCCAAAATGGGTTTCAAAAGATAATCAATGGAATTCAGTTTAAACGCTTTCAAAGTATAATTATCAAAAGCTGTGGTGTAAATGATAAAACTTTTAGTAGGAATTTTCTCAAAAATATCGAAAGACAGACCATCACCCAAAACAATATCGGAAAATATCAAATCTGGATGTGGATTATTCTCGAAAAAAACAATGCCTTCTTCCACGGAATTTATTGTTGCAACCAATTCTAAATCAGCAAATAAACTCAACATTCGTTCTAATTTTCTTGCTGCAGGTTTTTCGTCTTCGATAATAATAGTTTTGATCATTTTTGTGTGATGGGTATTAGTTGTTTTTTAAATCATGATTCTTGGTTCTCGGTTCTGAAATCTATAAATCTATTTTCTGTTTTTATTCATTAATTCTCTAATTTTCCTCTCTTCCCAATTGTTTCCAAAAATAAAATTCGGAAGAAAAACGGACAATCCATGGATAAATAATCCGAGACCCCAAAGTCCTACTCCCCAATCGTGAAAATCAATTTGTCCGTGTTTTTGCCATTTCACAAAAATTAGAAATGCATTGACCAATACATAAACTAAGGCATGAATGTAAAACCCTTTCATTTGTTTCACTCTTTTTTTCGCGTTTAGATATTTGATATCATTTTTATTATTTTCCATGTTTTTACTTTTTGTTCATTAATTTTTTTATTTTTTGTTCCTCCCAATTTCTGAAATAGGGCAAAAAAAGGAAAATCCCGAAACCTACTAAGAAAATTGCCCAGGTTGCCACCATCCAAACTTGGTAAGAGTAGCTCAAATTAAAAATATTCCCGTCATAATCGCGATAAATTAAAAGTCCACCCACTAAAAAAAATCCTAAAACCATACACCAGTAAGTTTTGATATCCCGAACTCTTTTTTTTGCTTTTTTATAGGCTAACTCGCTGTTGAAATTTGTTTTTTCCATAATTACTGTATTTCTGATTTTTCTTTTTGCATGAGTTCACGTATTTTTCTTTGTTCCCATTTTTGGAATTTTGGTATGAAAAGATAAATGCCATAACCCAGTAAAACAAGTCCTTGAAGAACAATTAAAAAATTTCGGTGGGTACTTTCAATTCCCATTTTCTGAGTAAAATTGGATAGTAATAAAAATGCAACAATCAGTACATAAGCAACGACAAAGATGAAATAGTTTTTAATTTCTTCCACTTTTTTCTTGGCATTTTGAAATGCTCTTTCATGATTAAAATGATTATTATCCATGGTTATTTCCATTTATTTGCATTAGATTCTTCTTGTTCCATATATTTTCGGATTTGTCGTTCTTCCCAATCTTTTCCGATTCCGAAAACACTAATTCCATGCGCAACAACACCAATTCCCCAACCAAACATCGGCCAAAAAGCCCACCAATAATTAGGTGAAGTCATGTAATTAATAAAAAACAAAAATGGAATAAAAAAGCAATAGGAAATAAGGTTTCCGTAGAATCCTTTCAGTTCTTCTACTCTTTTGCTGGCTTTTTCGTACGCCAACATTTCTTCTGAAGGTGTTTGTGTATTCATAATGTTGATTTTTTCGGTTAATACTGGGATTTTTACTTTAAAATAATCTTCAGATTTTTCGATGAAAACATTTCTGTCTGTTACCAAAGAATAACGTTGAACAATATTGGAAAGTCCGATTCCGTCACGTTCTTTGACGATTTCTCTGGCTTGCAAATTATTTTCAATGCAAAGAAATCCGTTTTCTGAAAATATTTTGATATTTAATGGTTTTTGTGCAGTAGCGTAATTATGTTTGATAGCATTTTCTAAAAGTAATTGCAAGGAAAGTGGAACAACGAAACCTTTCGTCATTTTTTCTTCTACATTAAATTCAAAATTAACGCTGTCTTCAAATCTGGTTTTCAACAATTCGCAATAAGTTTTTGCAAAATCAATTTCATCGGAAACCGTTACCATTTCTTTATCTTTTTCATCCAAAACATAACGGTAAATCTTTGACATTGAGGAAGTAAACCTTTGTGCTTGATTTGGATTTTCATCAATTAACGAACTCAAAACATTTAACGAATTGAATAAAAAATGCGGATCGAGCTGGTTTTTTAAACTTTCAAATTGTGCGTTGGCGGATTTTGCAATAATTTTTTGTTCTACAACTTCTTTTTTGGTTGATTTTTTCCATTCATCCATAAAACTTTTAGCGTGAAGAACGGCTGAAACCAAAAGTGCGATGTTTATCGTAATCCAATTGATAATCGCCAACTTTCCGGTAAAAAATTTTGAAGAATCGGCTCCGTAAATTAATACATAATTGATGTAATTGATGGCGAAAACCAATATGGTATTCAATAAAATAGTTCCAACAATTCCAAGAATTACCCGAATTTTCGTTTGATCAACCCAAGAATATTTTTTACTTAAAAAATTATTGAGAAAACCGTTCGCAAAAGCTAAAGGAAAACAATAAAGAAATGACACGAAAATGGAAAGCATCAGGTTTTCAATATTTTTTTCTTCATTGAAAAAGAAAAAAACAGCGGTTCCTATTATTAAAGAAACCCAGAGAATGGTGATGATTGACTTGCGCGACATTTTCTAAAATTTGTTATCCAAAGGTAGTTTGGTTTAAAATTAAATAAAATTATTTCTTGCTGAATGGTGTTTTTTTGAAACCGAACGGTTTTTTATATTTATGCTAAAGAAAACAAAAAAGCGGGCTAAAGCCCGCTCCTATTGAAACTAAAAATTTTACGGTTTATTGGCAATGAAATATTCCGCTTCAGCTTTTCCCCAATTTGGATTCATGGGTGATTTTGTTTCATAAATTTTGAACTGTTCCAATGCTTTTTTAAACAATTCTAATCCTTTTTCTTTGCTTCCACCAAACTGAGCCGGTGTATAATACAGATCTTCTGCTTTCAAAATAGAAATTCTCGGGTTTTCGGCATCCAGTTTTTCTGCTTTTGCCAAGGCTTCTTGCGCCGCAGTTCCTTCCGTCATATAACGGTTCATTGGATCTACCATCATTTTTAAACCGTGAATCATTTTTTTCAAAATATAGAGTTCGGCGTTGTCTTTACTTAGCTCCATTGCTTTATCTAATGGTTTTTGAGCTTCTGCAGCAACAGCATCCAATTCCGCTGTTTGGTTTTGTTGCATTAAAATTCTCCCTTTCTGAATTTGTGCAAAAGACGCAAAATAATAAGGTTGCCATTGTGTTTTTTCGGCATCACCGATTCTTGTAAAATCGTTAGAAAGTTTTTGAAAATCGTCTGCTGAAAGATGTTGTTCCACTTTATCAATCTTTTCTTTCATGGATGTTTCGTATTTGCTTTGCGAAAAACCTAAAGTTGTGATGAGCAATACTGCTGATGTGAAAATTAATTTTTTCATAATTCTGTCGTTATTGATGTTTCAAAAGTAGTTTAAATAATTATTTTTTCTGAAATTTAATTTACTGAACGGTGTTTTTTAAACTCTGAATCGTTAGAGATTGTTGTTAATAGCATCGTTGGTTTTATCTACACCAATGCTGAAAAAGGCCCCCAAAAACACAAAAGTATTAACAGGCGGAACTATTGCTGATCTTCTCAATCCATCATTGGAAAAATTGTAGCCAAAGATATTTTTGCTTCCTAAAACATTGGATACACTTAGGACTAACACTGTAAATGTTTTAGAATCTTTTTTTCCTAGATTAGGCAGATAATTTAAGCTAAAATTCAGGGCGTTATAATCTTTCAGCCTTCCTTCATTTCGGATGATATTTTGCCCCTTTTGCGAAACAATATCATAATAAGGACGTCCTTTTGCGTAAGTATAAGAAAGATTGAAACCGGTTTTCCATTTCAAAACAAATTTTTTGGCAATTGCAGAAAAAGTATGTTCCGAAGCAAAATTAGGCTGTAAACTGATGGGATAATTCAAGGAATTTCTTTTGGAATCTAAATAAGAATAGGTTAACCAATAATCAATAGTTTTCAAAGATTTTTGATCTCTCCAAAAAATTTCAAGACCTTTTCCATAGCCCTTTCCAGAATTATTGTCAGCAATTTGAATATATTGGTTTCCTGAAGTTTTTACCAACTGGTCATAATTTTTGTAAAAAGCTTCCATTCGCAAGCTTCTTCCATCGGAATTTCTTTGAAGCTGAAAAATATAATGCTCCGATTTCTGAAAAGTAAGCGGCGCGGAAGAATTTAAATATTTGCTTTCAGGATTTTGGTAGAAAATACCATAAGCCAGCGATGTTGTCCATTGTGAAGAAATTCGGTACGCTAAGGCAAAACGGGGCGCTATATTGGTTTTTTCGAGATAAGAAGAGTTTTCGGCTCTTAACCCAATTTTTGTGGAAAAACGGTTGTTTAAACCCAAATCTGTTTCTGCAAAAACAGAAGAAATCAAATCTTTGTAATTTTTAGAAAATCCACCAAAATTCATTTTCTCGGATGCATTGTTTAGTTCAAAACCTCCTCTAACAGCACTTATTTTCATAATTTTTCGCTCAACTACAGTTTTGAAATTGATATAATGATCTTCATTTTTCATTTGGTTTACTGGTGATTCCACCTCATTTTCAATTGTGGAAAATCCTAAATCCGAAATATTGTAAGAATAAGAAGAACCTATATTCAATAAATATTTTCCAAATTTCTGCTTAAATGAAAGATTGTGGTTGTTATTTGTCGCCTTTAACCGAACTTTTGAAAAATCAAATTCCGGTTCTAAACTCTCATTTTTCACGGCCATTTTATTATCATCAAAGCTTCCGTAATACTTTAAAAATCCTCCTTTTTTTGTTTTGAAGCGTACATTAAAATCTCCACCAAATCCTTTGGGCGCTTTTGTAAAATCAGTATTATAATTAAAAATTTCTTGTGCTAATCCTAAATTGAAATAATTAGCTGTTGCTCCAAAAGATGCATTTTTATTTTTTGAAAGCTGCTGAAATCCTCCACTAAGAAATAGCGGAGAAATTCCAAAATCATAAGAACTGGTTTCCGGTAAATCAACGCTTTCCAAAATAAGAATTCCTGAAAGTGCTTGTCCATAAAGTGCAGAATAACCTCCACTGGAAAAAATATTTCCTTTAAATAGTGAAGTATTAAAACGATCTCTTCCTGCAATCCCGGGAACTGAATTTGAAAAATAATTGTTCACCAAACTTCCATCCATAAAAATTTTCGATTCTGTACCGCTTCCACCACGGATAAATAAACCTTCAGATTCGCCAACTTTTTGAACTCCGGGTAAATAATTTAAAGCTGCAGAAATTTGACCATCTGCTCCAGCTGTTGTATAAATATCAATTGGTGTTAAAAGTGCTGTTGCTCTTTTTTTATCGCTAGCTTCAATTGCTCCTGCAGTAATAACCACGGCATCAATTTCGCTGATGCTTTCTTTTAAAATGGTGTTTTTTTCAATATTTTGATTGTTAATGCTGATTTTTTCTTCAACTTCTACATATTTGGGATGAGTGAAAACTAAAATATGTTGCCCTTTTTCAGAAGTTTCAAAACTAAAATTTCCTTTTTCATCCGTTGTTGCACCATCATAAGTATTCTTCAATGTTACATTCACATCTTTTATACCTTTGTTCCGGAATTCTACTTTTCCGGAAATTTTTATTTGGGAATAAAATAAAGAGAAGCAAAAGAAAAAGAAAAATTGGATTGATTTTAAAAATGTTGTTTTCATGGATGATAAATTTAGGTCAAATATAGATTCAGCAAATCATCTTAGAAAATAATTTTAACCGAATGGTATTTTTGAGTAACTGAATGGGATAAGCTCATTTTCAGAATTTTAATTTTTTGTAATAAAATTTATTTTTAAGTCATCATAAACTTGTCTTTTTTCAATTTTTGCAATAACTTTAGGTTTTTATTATAATCACCAAAATTTAAAATCAAATTCTAATTATGAAAAAATACTTTTTAATGGCAGGTATCGCTATTTCGCTTATTTCCTGCAAACAAGAAAAAACGAATGAAACGGTCTCTTCAGAAGATTTAACAACGAAAGAAAATGTAGAGACACCAAAATCTGGAACAAAAACATATAATATCGCCGCAAAAAGCGATACTAAAACATCTGGTACTGTAACTTTTACACAAAATGGAGAAGAAGTAAGCATGACTATTGATGCAAAAAATTTAACTCCCGGAACTCACGCTGTTCATATTCATGAATTTGGTGATTGTTCTGCGGCTGATGCTTCTTCTGCAGGCGGACATTGGAATCCTTCAACAAATGACCACGGAAAATGGGGAGAAGAACATCATCACATGGGCGATATCGGAAATTTGGAAGCGGATGACAACGGAAACGCAACCTTAACTTTCAGTACTAATAAATGGAGTTTAGGAGGAGATGCAACAACTAATATCTTGGGAAAAACCTTAATTATCCACGCTGATAAAGATGATTTTAAAACGCAACCAACAGGAAATGCCGGTGGAAGAGTAGGCTGTGTAGAAATAAAATAATTTTTGAAAATATTAGGAATGCCTTACTGTTTTGGTGAGGCATTTTTATTTTCTTCATTTTCTGAAAAATTCATAGGAATTTCCAACGTTCTTATTGGATAAGGAATATTAATTTGATTTTCTCGAAATTTTTTAAGAATGCCTTTTCTGATATCGCTTTTCACTCTGGGTGATCTAAATAAATTCTCCGAAGTATAAAACATTTTCAAAACCAAAGCACTGTCTGCAAATTCCTCTAAACGAACAACAGGAGCCGGTTCTTTCATGACATCATCATGCTGTAATGCAGCTTCCATCATTAGTTTTTCTGCAAAATCGATATCGGTATCGTAATGTACGCCAACTTCAATATCAAAAACAGCGTTGGAATCGTTATGGGAAAAATTAATCAGCCGATCTTTCGTAAGCATCGAATTCGGGAAAATAATATTCTTGTTATCGCGGGTTAAGACCGTGGTGGTTCTCATTTGTATTTCCTGAACTTGTCCTACCGTTCCATCTACATCTACCACATCACCAACACGAACAGTACGATCTAAGAGAATGATAATTCCGGAAATAAAATCTAAAAAAAGGTTCTGTAAGCCAAGACCAATTCCCACTAAAATAGCTCCAGAACCCACCAATAAAGGAGAAATATTAACTCCAATAGTCCGCATCACAATAAAAAAAGTGATGATTAAAATGATGTATTTCAGAATTTGTGTAAAAGCGAATTTTTTACCTAAATCCAGTTTTTCTGAACGATATATTAGCTTTTTCACCAATAAAACGGCAAAATAACCCAGCAATATAAAAATTAATGCGGCGGCAATTTCATAAACCGTTAAGCTGTATTTTCCTAAGGTAAAAATTTTATATTCTAAGATATCTTTGAACGTTATACTTACCTCATTGGTAAGTTTTTTAACATCATCTTTCATAAATCCTAATAAAAAAAACCGGAAACTGGACAGAAATTCGCCCATTTTCCGGTGTTAAATGTGAAAAAAATTATATCATATCTGAAACGATATTTACCGCTTCTTGAAGATAAAGGTCTCTTGAAAGGTTTTTGGTCCAGTTTTCTGTTTTCTTTTTAAAGGCTTCGTCTTTTTTCTCGCGCTCTAAATCTTCAGGATAAACCGTAAACTTCAAACCTGTTGAAAGTTTTTCTAAAGCTTCAAATTTTTTAATTTGGGCTTTTCTTTGCTTCATCAATTCAAAAAACTTGGTTTGATTAAGGGTTATGGATTCTTCTTTATCTAAATTTTCTTTCCATTTTGCGGCATCCAACATTAACTGATAATTGGTGTTTTTTGCCATTCTAGTTGCAGATTTCGCTTTTAAAGCTTCTGCATTAAACAAATTTAGGGTTTCAAAAGCGACCGGTGAAATTTTATCCCAAGCTAAAGCGTAATCATCAAAACGTTCCCCAATTTCCGAATAGGTAAAATAATCCTTCATTTCTACATCGGAAACAATTCCCTTTCTTTGGGTAGATTCTCCGGTAATTTTATAAAATTTTTGAATGGTTAATTTCAAAGATCCAAAATCATCATTGGTGCTTAAAAAACGGTTTAAATCTACAAAAGTTTGTACGGTTCCTTTACCAAAAGATTGCGGAGAACCTATTACCAAAGCTCTTCCATAATCCTGCATTGCCCCGGCAAGAATTTCTGAAGCAGATGCTGAAAGTTCGTTTTGCATAATTACTAAAGGACCTGTCCAAATTGGTGCGTTCGTTTTATTTCTCAACGTCTCAATTTTTCCGTTTCCGTTTTTAACTTGTACGTAAGGTCCTGCATTCATAAAAAGACCCATGATATCGCCTACTTCTGTTAATGATCCTCCTCCATTGTTTCTTAAATCTAAAATAACACCGTTGATGTTGTGTTTTTTCAGTTTTATTAATTCATTTTTAATATCATCAGAAGCATTTCTTCCGTTTTCTTTTTCAAATTCAGCATTGAAACCTGGAAGATTAATAAATCCATATTTTTTTCCATCTGGAGCATTTACGATAATACTTTTTGCATAAGTGTCTTCCATAGCCACTTCTTCACGAACCATGGTAACTTCCTTAATGGTTTTATCTTTTTTCTCCACCGTTAATGTTACCGGACTTCCTTCTTCCCCTCTAATCAAAAGAACCGCTTCGCTGGAAAGCATTCCTACAACATTTACAGGTTCTTGGTTTGGTTTGGATTTTACTTTTAAAATTTTATCTCCTTCGGTAAGCTGTTTAGATTTCCAAGCTGGCGCACCAACGGTAAGAGCTCCCAAATAAAGATTTCCTTTTTTCTCTTGAATAATGGCGCCAATTCCGATAACTTTTCCGGTAAAATTCACGTCAAATTCGTCTTTATTTTGAGGAGAAAAATAGCTTGTGTGTGGATCAAAAACCTCAGTATAAGCATTCATATAAACGGAAAACCAGTCCATTTTTTTTCTTTTTTGGAAACGGGTAAATGTTTCTCCCAAAAGATCTTTTACTTCCTCAGTCGCTTTTATTCTTTTTTCATCGGCGGTAAGAATATTGAGTTTTATGGTGTCTTTCAAACCGTTTTTAATTACAGAATCTTTTTTTGTTTTTTGGGCTTCTTCTTTAGCGTTTAGAGTTTCAATTTCCTGAAGAATATTGTATTTGATGAATTTTTTCCATTCATTGTACTGTTCTTGTTTATTTTCAGGAACTTTTTTCAGTTTTGTTTCCAAAATGATTGATTCATCTTCATCTAAATTGATGGGTTTGCTTAAAATATCCTGTGTTATTTTGTCAACCTCATCAACCCGCTGAAAAAGTCGATCAACCGTAAGTTTATAGAAAGTAAGATTTCCTTGATTGAGGTAATCATCCAACTTGGTTTCATGTTTTACAAATTCATCCATGTCAGATTTTAGGAAATATCTTTTTCCGGAATCCACCATTTCAAAATATTTTTTGTAAACCTCTTTAGAATATGCGTCATTAATTGGTTTTGGGCTATAATGTAGATAAGATAAAGTGTTTTTTACACTTACCATAATAGTCTGCATTTTTTCATCATCATTTTTGGGAGCATTGAAGCAAAACATCAAGCTTAGCAATGGAATGAATAAAAGTAATTTATTGAGTTTAAATTTATTAAACATAATTCTTTAAAAATTTTTGAAATAAGTTGTTATTAAAGCTTTTTTGTTACAAGCTTTCCTAGAAATCAAATTTAATACCTAATTTACAATTTAATGTCAATTTTAATTATTTTTGTTAAAAAGTACCTAAATAATGCAAAAACCCTTAATATTGGTCACTAATGATGACGGAATTACCGCTCCTGGAATTCGGAATTTAGTAAATTTCATGAGCGAAATTGGTGAGGTTGTTGTGGTGGCTCCCAATTCTCCACAAAGTGGAAAAGGACACGCTATAACCATTAATTCAACCCTTACTTTTGAAGAAATAAATTTGGAAGGATCACAAAAAGATTATTCTTTAAGTGGAACTCCTGTAGATTGTGTGAAATTTGCACTAGATAAAATTCTCACCAGAAAACCGGATTTGGTTGTTTCAGGAATTAATCACGGATCCAATTCATCCATTAATGTCATCTATTCCGGAACCATGTCTGCTGCGGTAGAAGCCGGTGTTGAAGGATTACAATCGATTGGTTTTTCTTTGGCGGATTTTAGTTGGGACGCCGATTTTAGTCAGGCTAAGGAATTTATCCAGCAAATTGTAAAAAAAGTGCTGCAAAATCCGCTTCCAAAAGGAATTGTTTTGAATGTAAACATTCCAAAACTTAAAAAAAATGAAATTAAAGGAATCCGGGTTTGCAAACAAGCTGATGCAAAATGGGAAGAAAGTTTTGATGAACGCATCAATCCTCACGGAAAAAAATATTTTTGGTTGACCGGATATTTTAATAACATGGACAATAGTCCAAATGCTGATGAAGTAGCGCTTGCTGAAGGTTACATATCAGTGGTTCCGGTAAAGTTCGATTTAACAGCCCATGAATATATAGCTTCATTAGGTGAAGTTTTAAATTCTTAAAAAGGATAAATCCATGGCAAAAGAAAAATCCAAAAATTTTGATGAATTATTGTCTATTTTAGAAAAAAGATTTCTTGAAAATGAAAACCGTCATTTGGGCATAAAATGGTCTGAAATTTTACAAAAATTAGAAAAAAATCAAGAAAAACTAGAAATTTTGGACAAAATGGAAGAATCTGGAGGAGAACCAGATGTGGTAATTTTCGATAAAAACTCAAAAGAAATTTGCTTTGTTGATTGCTCAACAGAAAGTCCAAAAGGAAGACGAAGTTTTTGTTATGACCGAGAAGCGTGGGAAAAAAGAAAAGAACATAAACCGGAAAATACAGCTATCGATTTTGCAAAAGAAATAGGGATAGAAATATTAGACGAAGAAAAATATAGAAAACTTCAGGAATTGGGAAATTTTGATTTAAAAACATCCTGTTGGATTTTAACGCCGGAAAAAATTAGAAAATTAGGTGGAGCATTGTTTTGCGACAGAAGATTTGATACCGTTTTTACGTATCATAATGGTGCAGAATCTTATTACGCAGCAAGAGGTTTTCGTGGATTGATTAAATTATAATTAAGAATGAGAATAGAATACGATATCAAATTAGGTTTTAAAGATGTGATGTTTCGTCCAAAAAGATCCACTTTAAAATCCAGATCACAAGTAAGTCTTGAACGAACTTTCAAGTTTAGAAATTCCCAAAAATCATGGACTGGAGTTCCCATTATTGCGGCAAATATGGATACGGTAGGAACTTTCGAAATGGCGGTTGCTTTAGCTGAAGAAAAAATAATTACCGCTGTTCACAAGCATTATTCTGAAGAAGAATGGACAGAATTTCTAAAATCTCAACATGAGGAAATTCATCAGTACATCTGTTTAAGCACTGGAACGGGAAATCAGGATGAAGAAAAAATTAAAAATATTATTTCAAAACATCCGAAAATAGAATTTCTATGTATTGATGTTGCTAATGGATATTCTGAACATTTTGTAGAATTTGTAAAAAAAATCCGTAAAAATTTTCCAGATAAAACTATTATTGCAGGAAATGTTGTTACCGGCGAAATGGTGGAAGAGCTAATTCTTGCTGGTGCAGATATCATCAAAGTTGGAATTGGACCCGGCTCTGTTTGCACAACAAGAGTAAAAACCGGTGTTGGTTATCCCCAACTTTCCGCGATTATTGAATGTGCAGATGCTGCTCATGGTTTAGGAGGACACATTATTGGAGATGGTGGCTGTAAAGTTCCCGGTGATGTTGCCAAAGCTTTTGGAGGAGGAGCCGATTTTGTAATGTTGGGCGGTATGTTCGCTGGACACGATGAAAGTGGTGGAGAAATGGTGGAAGAAAATGGTAAAATGTATCGTTTATTTTATGGAATGAGTTCTAAAACAGCTATGGATAAACACTCTGGCGGCGTTTCAGAATATCGTGCTTCTGAAGGAAAAACCGTAAAAGTTCCCTACAAAGGTAAAGTTTCAGAAACGGTGAAAGATATTTTAGGAGGCGTAAGATCAACCTGTACTTATGTTGGCGCTTCAGAGTTGCGAGAACTGTCCAAAAGAACTACATTTATTCGGGTTCAGGAACAAGAAAACCAAGTTTTTAAAGATTAAAAAAAAATCCTGCAAAATTTTGCAGGATTTTTTTATGGGAATAAGGCTTCTTTTAATTTTTTTGGTGCTTTTTTCACTTCTTCCCTCCAATCGTCTGCTGCAGAACTATTGGCTCCATCAGAAATATACTTCAAGCATAAAAAAGGTATATTTTCCCTTTTGCAAATTAAAGCCAAAGCATAAGCTTCCATATCGACAACATTGTACTCGTGAACTTGATGATCTGATTCGAAATTATCTCCAGTTCCACAAATTCCTTCTTTTAAATTACTGATTTTCAAACCATAAACTAAAACAGGATTTTCTTCTGAAAATGGTGTTTTATACTTTTCAAAACCAAGTTCTGTAACATTCATATCTCTTTGAATAAATCCCTTACAACAAACCACTTCTCCTTTTTGGAAAATGGAACTTCCGGCAGTTCCCAAATTGATTACAATATCCGGTTTTGTTTTGGAAATTTCTTTCATCAATGTATATGCTGCATTCAATTTTCCTAATCCAGTAAAAGTTTTCCGAAATTCTTGAAATTCATTCGCTGCTTCTGCTTCCATAGCAAAAACAAATAGTGGATTTTGATAATTTTTTTCGTTAATATTCATAAAAAAAGGCTTTTTCAAGCCTTTGTGTTTTTTAAAATTTTAGGTTAGCATTCCGCCATCAACATTCATCACTTGTCCTGTAATATATGCGGACATATCGCTTCCCAAGAAAACGCAAGCATTAGCTACATCTTCCGGTTGTCCACCTCTTTTCAAAGGAATGGCATCTCTCCAACCTTGCACCGTTTTTTCATCTAAAGCGCCCGTCATTTCCGTTTCAATAAACCCTGGAGCAATAGCATTACAACGGATATTTCTAGATCCTAATTCTAAAGCAATCGATTTAGAAAAACCAATAACTCCCGCTTTTGAAGCGGCGTAATTTGCTTGTCCAGCATTTCCTTTTACTCCAACAACAGAAGTCATGTTAATAATTGATCCCGATTTTGCTTTCATCATTGGCTTTATGACCGCTTTTGTTAAGTTGAATACGGAATCCAAATTCACTTTAATAATCGTATCCCAATCTTCTTTGGACATTCTTAACATCAAATTATCTCTCGTAATTCCAGCATTATTGACCAAAATATCGATTTGACCAAATTCTGCAATAACATCGTCAACTAATTTTTGAGCGGCATCAAAATCTGAAGCATCAGATTGATACGCTTTTATTGAAGTGGAAGAACTTAATGTGTTTTCCAACTCTTTCGCTTTTTCAACAGAACCGGCATAAGTGAATGCAATTTTGGCTCCTTGCGCCGCAAAAACCTCCACAATTCCTTTTCCAATTCCTCTGGTTCCACCGGTAATTAGCGCTACTTTTCCTTCTAGTAATTTCATATTTTAGTCTAATTTTTTAGATTTTTGTATTTATTTTTTGAAGTAGATTTCTCCTCAACCTCTTGTTTTTCTTCGGCATTATTTACAATCAGTACAATTTCTCCTTTCAAAGTTTTTGATTTTGAAAATGCTATGAGTTCATCAATGGTTCCACGTTTGGTTTCTTCAAATTTTTTTGAAATTTCGCGGCTTAAACTTACCCTGCAATGTTCACCAAAAAACTCCTTAATTTGTTCTAAAGTAGTATTTATTTTATGTGGACTTTCATACAAAACAATGGTTTTTTTCTCTTCCGCCAATTGTTTTAATTTCGTTTGTCTACCTTTTTTCTGAGGCAAAAAACCCGCAAAATAAAAATCATGATTGGGTAAACCAGAAACCACCAAAGCCGGAACAAATGCTGTAGCTCCAGGAAGACAGATCATTTCTAAATTTTCATCTGCACAAGCTTTCGCTAGAAGATAACCCGGATCGGAAATTCCCGGTGTTCCTGCGTCCGTAATAATCGCAATATTTTGTCCGTTTTTTAAGTCTTGAATTACCTTTTCCGTTGCAGAATGTTCGTTATGAAGATGATATGATTTTGTGGGTTTTGAAATTTCATAATGTTTTAACAAAATTCCTGAAGTACGAGTATCTTCGCAAAGGACATAATCCACCTCTTTTAAAACTTTGATGGCTCTAAAAGTCATGTCGTCCAAGTTTCCAATTGGTGTTGGAACAAAATAGAGAATTCCGCTCATCAAAGTTCTTCGTAAATATTTTTGCAAAAATCCTCCAAGCTGGGATCTCTGGCTCCCATTAAAAGTAAAACCGAATTTTCTGCTAAATGGGGTTTCAAATTTTCTAAAAGTTGATTTCGGTCTTCTATAAAAAAAGCTTTTTTACCTTTTGCTCTGATATCCTCAATTAAATCATTTGCCGAAATATCTTTCACTGCTGTTCCACCAGCGTAAAAAATTTCGCTCATCCAAATTTCATCTTGAGGTCTTAAAGCAGCTGAAATTTCATCAACAAAATCTTTTCTTAAAAATCTTGTTGGTCCATAACCATGCGGTTGAAACCAAGCTACTACTTTTTGTGCTAAAGGTTGACAAGCTTTTATAGATGCTGCACATTTTGCAGGATTGTGCGCATAATCATCAATAACCCAAATTCCATTTTTCTGTCCTAAGATTTGATGTCTGCGATAAATGCCTTCATAGTTTTCCAAACTTTTAGCACAAATTTTTAAATCAACCCCTATTTGGTTCGCAACTGCAATAGCTGCAGCAGCATTTTCAGCTGAATGTTGTCCAATAGAATTCATTTTTACTTTTTGACCTAAAATTTCAAAAGACAATTCAAATCCTTTTTGGTTAAATTTTGTAATATTATATTTAGCTTGCTTGTTCTCAAAACCAAAGTCGTTTTGGAAATTTGCAGACAATGTTTTTGCCAATGTATTAGACTGATTTACAACAAACAAACTATCCGTATTATTTTTAAAAATGGTGAAAAGTTCCATCAATTCTTCAATTTCCTGATGGTCTTTATCAACGTTTAAAAGCAGTCCGATTTCTGGTTCATATTGAACAACAGAACCATCACTTTCATCCGCTTCAATAATCAACCAATCTCCTTTTCCAACGGCAGCGTTTCCTATTTTTCCTTCTTTAATAATTTTGGTTAATCCAGCCCCAGAAATAATGCTTGGTTGTAATCCTGCATCTTCCAAAATTTGAAAAAGCATCGCAGAAGTTGTTGATTTTCCGGAAGTTCCGGCAACCGCAACCGTTTTTTTGCTTTTCGCAATTAATGCAAGAAGTTCGCTTCTTTTTATAATCGGGATATTGAGTTGTTTCGCTTTTTTAACTTCAAAAACCGTATCTTCAATAGCTGTAGAAACCACGATTAAATCGGTATTTTCAGAAATTCCGCTTCCATCTTGTAAAAAACACTTTATTCCTTCTGCTTCAAGCTGATTTTTTGTTTTGTTGAATTCTTCTGGGTGAAAATAGCGGTCACTTCCGGAAACTTGCTTTCCAATTCCTTGCAGATATTGCGCAACAGCACTCATTCCAACGCCGGCAATTCCGATAAAAAAAACGTTTTGAAAATCGGAAAGATTTTTAATCATATTATGGTTTTAATATTCTGAAAATATTATGGTTAGAGAAATTTATTTTCGACCAGTGTCCAAAGTCTTTGGGCGTATTCTTCCGCGTTTTTCCAATTTTTTTGGTAATATAAATCGCTCAAATATTCTTTGGCTTCCTCCATATTTTTGAAAGTATTCAGAATGTTTACGGTTTCATTCAATTCACTTTGGCTGCCTCCGAAAAGCATTTTCGAAAAAGCAATTTTATCATTTAAATCCAGTTTAAATTCCAGTTTACTTTTTTGCGCTTCCATATAATCCGTAGGAATATTATTTTTAAATAAACTTCCCGTTTTTTCAGATTTTTCTTCTTCATTTATCTCTTCCAGCGGATCATTATCAAACAAAGATTCTACTTTTCTCAAGCCTTTGATGCTGGCTAATTTGAATTTACTTTCTGATGGTTTTATTTCTGTAGGTAGGTTTTCTGTTGGATTTTCGGTATCCTTTATTGATTCCTCTCTTTTGGAAATTTCAACAATTTTTCCTCGGTTTTCGTCATATTGCGAAACGATTTCCTTTTCTTCAAACACTTCATTAATGCTTTCTGTTTCTTCGTTTAATTTATCTGCTTCAAGAATTTCTTCAATAGCTACCATTTCTTCATCTTCCAGTTCTGCTGTTGTCAGTGGTTGTTCTTCCCGTGTTTCATTAGCATCAATTTCGTTCAATTCGTTATTAAAAGCGGCTTCTTCTTCTAAAATATCCACTAAATTTTCCGGATGGTGAATTTCGGTTTCATCAATTTCATTTAACTGATTATTAAAAATTACTTCTTCTTCACCTTCATAAGTTGCCCTCTTCTCTCTTTCATTATCTTTTGAAAATTCAGAAATATCAGCACTTTGTTTTTCGTAATTTTTTGAAACTGCTAAAAAAGACATTAAATTTTCGAGATCAAAAATTTTCTCTTGAGCCGATATGAGTTCCTCCTTGGTTTCGAGTAAACTAAGCTCGGTGATAATCTTTTTACAATCTGAAAACACTTTTTCCTGAATATCTGAAAAGTTTTCCATACCAATTCTTGTGAATTTTTAGTTATTTTTGAAGTTAGAAATTATACGGCTAAAATAGAAAATGTTTTTAGAAAATACAATTAATCACGCGAAACAAAGCGGTTGGATGGAAGTGATTTGCGGATCGATGTTTTCGGGTAAAACCGAAGAATTAATCCGAAGGTTGAGACGTGCAGAAATGGCCGGTCAAAATGTAGAAATTTTTAAACCAAAAATTGACACCAGATATGATGAACAAGAAGTCGTTTCGCATAATTACAACAAAATCCGAAGTACGCCGGTTGAGAGTTCCAACGAAATTTTACTTTTAGGTTCCACGTGCGATGTTGTGGGTATTGATGAAGCTCAGTTTTTTGATGAAGGAATTGTAGAAGTTGCCAACAATTTAGCAAATAACGGAGTTCGTGTCGTTATTGCAGGATTAGATATGGATTTTTTGGGAAGACCTTTTGGACCGATGCCCAACTTGATGGCTACAGCAGAATATGTTACCAAAGTGCATGCTATTTGCAAAAAAACGGGAAATCTTGCGAATTATTCCATGCGAACTTCCAATAGTAAAGATTTGGTTCAATTGGGTGAAACAGAAAGTTATGAAGCAGTAAGCCGGAAAGTTTTTGTTGATGAAGTTTTGAAAGATAGAAACGAAATTTAATGAATTACACCATACAACAAATTTCTGAAATTACTAGCTCCAAGTTAATTGGTAATGGAAACCTTATGGTAAAATCGATTGCTTTTGACAGTCGAAACATTTATTCTATTTCAAATACTGCTTTTATAGCTATCAACACTAATAAAAATTCGGGAGAAAAATATATTTATTCTGCCATAGAAAAGGGAATTAATATTATTATTTCTGAACGTTTTATTGCTGATTTAGAAAATGTTACATGGATCATTGTAAAGGATAGCATTCAATTTCTACAAACGCTTGCGAAACATCATCTTCAAAATTTTCCTAACTTAAAAACAATAGGAATTACAGGAAGTAACGGTAAAACCATTATGAAAGAATGGATTTATCAAAGTATTCATGATAGATTTCGAACCGTAAAAAGTCCAAAAAGCTTTAATTCCCAAATAGGTTTACCTCTTTCCTTGCTTCAAATTAATGAAAATCATGAAGTGGGAATTTTTGAAGTAGGAATTTCAAAACCTGGAGAAATGAGCACTCTAGAAGATATTTTCTCTCCAAAAATTGGAATTTTAACCCATATAGGAACGGCTCACGAAGCCAATTTTAAAGATGAAAATGAACTTATTGAAGAGAAAATCCTTCTTTTTAAAAACTCTGAAACCATCATTTACAATGGTGATCATGAAAAAGCTTCTCATAGAATAAAAGAAGAATATTCTCAAAAAAAATTGATTTCTTATGGTTTTACCAAAAATGCAGACCTTCATATTTTGGGTAATTGGGAGAGCAAATCGGAAGAAGTTGAAATTTCTGTTTTTGGTGAAGTTTTGAAATTTCCAGTTCAGCAACGTGATGAAGCTACCTTAAGCAATGCCTTGGGTATTATTGCGGTTTTAAATTATTTTGGATTTTCGTTTTCAGAAATTACCGAAAAACTAAATCGTTTAAAATCTGTAGAAATGCGTTTGGAAAGTGTTAACGGTATTCGAAATAATTTACTTATTGATGATTCCTTTAATCTAGATATGGATTCTCTGAAAATTGCCTATCAATTTATCAAAGAATATAATAAGCCTAATAAAGTGCTGATTATCACTGATTTCGTTGAAGGTAAAAGTTCAGAAATTTTTTATAAAAATGTTGCTGAGTTAACCAATGAACAGGTTTTTGATCAAGTTTTCTTAATTGGTGAAGAAATAACGAAGCATGCTGAAAAGTTTAATGCAGAAACTTATTCTTTTGAAAATACTTCTCTTTTTATTGAAAGTCAGCAACTTAATCAAATAGAAAATTCTCTAATTCTCTTAAAAGGTGCAAGAAAATTTGAAATTGAGAAAGTAAAAAATCATTTAGAACTTCAAAAGCATGATACCGTTTTGGAAGTAAATTTAAATGCTATTTTGCACAATATCAATGTTCACAAATCCTTACTAAAGCCTGAAACCAAAATGATGGCTATGGTAAAAGCCTATTCTTACGGTTTGGGAGGTTACGAAATTGCAGAATTTTTGCAACATCATCACATTGATTATCTGGGAGTTGCTTATGCTGATGAAGGGGTAGATTTAAGAAAAAACGGTATTACAACGCCCATAATGGTAATGAATCCGGAACAGCACAGCTATAATATCATTATCGATTATCAACTAGAACCGGAAATTTATAGTTTTCGTGTCTTAGAATTATTTTACAATCAGTTAAAAGAGAAAGGATTTGAAGGAAATTATCCTATTCATATAAAAATTGAAACCGGAATGCACCGCCTTGGTTTTAAGGAAAACGAAATTGATGAATTAATAGCTCGTTTAAACCAAATGAATGTAAAAGTAAAATCTGTTTTTTCACATCTTTCTACATCAGATATGCCTGAAGAAAAAGACTATGCTTTGATGCAAATAAAGACTTTTGAAAAAGTATCCAAAAAATTAATTTCGGAGTTAAACTATCAACCCATAAGACATATTTTAAATACTTCAGGAATAACCAATTATCCGGAATATCAATTTGATATGGTGAGAATTGGAATCGGTATGGTAGGAATTTCTTCAAACAATAATATTAAAAAATTGTTGCAAAATGCGGTGACTTTTAAGACGGTAATTTCGCAAATTTCAGAAATTCAAGAAGGAGAATCTGTTGGTTACAGCAGAAATTTTAAAGCTGATAAAAGTACCAAAATTGCCACCATTCCTGTAGGATATGCAGACGGAATTCCAAGATTAATTGGAAATAAAAAGGGTTATGTTGGAATTAATGGAAATTTAGTTCCTATTGTGGGAAATGTTTGTATGGATATGATGATGCTAAATATTGATGAATTAGCCGTAAAAGAAGGTGATGAAGTCATTATTTTTAATTCCAAGCCCACTTTGGAAGATTTTTCTGATTATTGCCAGACTATCCCTTATGAAGTGTTAACTTCAATTTCTCGACGTGTTAAAAGAATATATATCAAAAAATAGATGAAAAAGCTCCTCTTACTCTTTATTTTCTTTCCTTTTTTAATATTTTCTCAAGTAAAAGAAGGTTTTACAGTTCCCAAAAATCCAAAAATTGGCTTGGCACTTTCTGGTGGTGGCGCCAAAGGATTTGCACATATTGGTGTTTTAAAAGTGATTGATTCTTTGGGAATTAAAATTGATTATATTTCCGGAACCAGTATGGGAGCTATTGTTGGCGGGCTTTATGCTTCAGGTTATAAAGCAAAAGACATTGAAAAAATTGTAATGGACACCGATTTCTACACTATTATTGCC
>JAEZWE010000220.1 GCA_023420435.1 Bacteroidota bacterium | reverse complement strand
GTATATTTGTTTTGATGACGGAAAAGTAATGAATGTCAGAAGCCACGAAGGTTACGTCATTGAAATGGAAATCTAACGTTCAAATTTTATAAAAGTTATATTGTGTTTTATAACCGCTTTCCTAATTTCAAACATAAATTTGTTTCCAAATGACAAATGTTTTGAAAAAAAAATGGACCCGGAAAATTTTAATTTTTTTGGGCATACTTGCCGCTCTTTTTCTATTGATTAATTTGGGCATTAATTGGTGGCTACAAAAAAAATTGCCTGCCTATATAAAAAATAATACCCAATATACGATAAAATACCAAAATCTTGATGTTGATTTAGGTACGGGAAATATCTCCGCAACAAAAATTTCCATTGCACCCAAAAATCCAAATAACCAAAATGTTATTGGTGTGGAAGGTAGCGTTGATTCTTTAAAAATTGCGAGGCTTGGCCTTTTTGATGCCATTTTCAATAAAAAAATTAGTACATCAGATCTCTTGATGACTCATCCTAATTTAAAAATTACTTTTGCAAAACCGGTTGATGATAAAACCGGAAAAGAAAGAAATCCGATAAAATTCAAAAACTTGAGGATTAAAGATGGTAATATCACTATATACCGTCATACAAAACAAAAATTTTTGAGTGTTAAGAAACTTCAGCTGGAGGTTTCCAATCTGCAGTTAACCGAGAAATCTGTAGAAAGAAAGCTTCCTGTAGTTTTTGATAAATACGACATTAACGGACAGAATTTTTACTTTCGACCAGATAATGTTTATGCATTAAAAGCCGGATTTATCTCTACCAATAATGGTTTAGTGGAAATTCAGAATTTTCATTGGATCCCGTTGCTTAGTTTTAGTCAGTTTCATAAATATTATCCTCAAAAGAATAATCTTTTTGATGTTGAAACTAGAAAAATGACGTTCAAAGACATTCAAATGGTGAAAAACAAAATTTCACTTTCCGATGTTGTTTTGGATGAACCGAACATAAAAATACATACCGGTTCTGTAAAATCAGTTTCCACAAAGAAAGATTTCACGTATGATGTAAACCTGGAAAATCTTCAAATTAACCGCGCAAAAATTGAAATTTTGAAAGCAGAAGAACCTCTTTTTACAGCAGAAACAATAGATATAAATATCGAAAAAATGAAGATGGATGAGGAAACTGCAAAACAAAGTATTCCTTTTTCTTACAGCAAGTTTCTGATTGATGGCAAAAATCTAAATTACCTAACTCCGCAGCAGGAAATAAATATTAATGCTCTTTCCATCCAACCGAAAAGTATCGAATCCCGAGGAATTACCGTAAAACCAAGAGTTTCGGTTTCTTCAAAAACTCTATTAGATCTTTCATTAAATCAAATATTAGTAAACCTTAAAGATTGGAAATTTGAAAACAAAAAGTTGGCTTTTGATGTAGAAAATATTACCCTTAATGCTTTAAATGGTAAATTAACACCGGCAAAAACCAAAGAAAAGAAAAAAACGGACCTACGTTCATTGGCTTTGCCTTTGAAAGTGAAAAGGGTCGTTCTGAAAAATTCTAATTTTACGGTAGATGGTGAAGAGCCTTTGGTTTTTAAAAATTTGCAGGCGAATCTTCAAAATATTGAAATGAATGAAGAAACCATAAAAAACAAATTTCCATTTCAAATAGGATCTTATGATTTAACGACGAACAACTTTAATTACGGTACAGAATTCTACAATATTAAGGCAGCATTTATCAAAATTCAGAAAGGAGATTTTGTATTGAGCAATTTTATGATGAAGCCTAAAGTTTCCAGGGCTCAGTTTATCAAAATGATTCCTGTGGAAAAAGATTTATACGATATTTCTGCAAAACAAATCAGTGGAAAAGGAAGTTGGGATTTTTTCTCACAAAAAAAATCCATGAATTTATCAAACATTCTTTTAAATGGAGTAAATGCCAATATTTTCCGAAGCAAAGTTCCCAAAGATGATCCATCCATAAAAAAAATGTACAGCGAATTGTTGCGAAGCATCAAATTTCCTCTTTTTGTCGGTAATTTGGATATAAGAAATTCAATTCTAGAATATGAAGAAGATACCGAAAAAAGCGACGGTCCCGGAAAGTTGATTTTTGGAAATTTTAATCTGAATGTAAAAAATTTGAATTCCGGAAAAATGGCAGGAAAACCTACCGTAGTTCCCATTACCATAAAAACATCATTTATGAATGCTTCTCCTATGAATGTAAAGTGGAGTTTTGATACATCCAAAATGGATGATGATTTTAGCATTTCCGGAAATGTTGCAGATTTGCCTGCTTCAAGAATTAATCCTTTTATAGAACCTTATTTGAAAATAAGAGCTACAGGTTCCATTCAAAATTTAGTTTTTAATTTCAGAGGATCCAAAACGGGAATTAATGGTTCGGTAAATATGAAACATAAAGATTTAAGAGTAGCAGTTCTTAAAAAAGATTCTAAAGAAGAAAATAAGTTGTTGAGTGCTGTTGCCAATATTTTTGTGAAAACAACCTCGGACAAATATCCGGAATCTGTAACTGTAAATGATGTTAAAAGAGATCCTACAAAATCGTTTTTCAACCTTTTTTGGAAAGGAATTGAAGAAGGTTTAAAGAAAACTTTAATAGGCAGAAATTTTGATAAACAACAGGAAGCAGCCAAAAAAGCGGTTTCCGATGTGAAATCAGATTTTCAGGACGTAAAGAAAAATATTAAAAAAGCTATTGAACCCAAAAAGCAAACTGAAAAGAAAGAAGAAAAAGGTTTTCTTCGTGGATTATTTAAGAAAAAAGAAAAGGCTGAAAATTAATTTTTCAGCCTTTATATCAAGTTTTACTAATTGTCAAAATTGTAATCATCGGTTTCTTCAACCGGGATGTCACGAATGAAATTATCAAATTTATCTCCTGGATAATTGCTTTCGGCGCCGTAAGAATCTATAATCATTCCTTTACTTCCATTGTAGGCTTCTGCCACATATAAAACTGCATTGTCATCCGGATTAGAGTCTCCCTCAAAACGATAGGTTTTTAGAATTTTTAAATCTTGTGGAAGATAACTTTCAGGATTTTCATTAAATTTCATTTCGCCGTCTTCATTCATTCGGAATTCATCGGTTATTCCTCTTTTCGCTAATTTCCCCATTACTTGGCTTAACGTTAGCATTGGTTTTGGCTTTTCCATAATAGTTTCATTTTCATCAACTAGTAACAATAACCGTGCTGAAAGAAAGTTTTTGTATTGTATAATTTTCACAAATTTTTGCAAAAAAAATCCTGAACCGAAGCTCAGGATTTTTATTTTATAAGCGCAAAATTATGCGTTGGGTTCAACAGATACGAAAGATCTGTCGTTTGCTTTTTTAGTAAAAACTACTTTTCCATCTACAAGAGCAAAAAGCGTATGATCTTTACCGATACCAACGTTAGTTCCAGGGTGGTGTTTTGTACCTCTTTGTCTTACGATAATATTACCGGCAATTGCTTCTTGTCCTCCGAAAATCTTTACACCCAATCTTTTAGAGTGAGATTCTCTACCGTTTTTGGAGCTACCAACCCCTTTTTTGTGTGCCATTTTATTTTAAGGTTTTTGGGTTAGACTTATTCAGCGGTTTCGCTGTCTGATTTTTTAGCCGCTTTTTTTGGTGCGGTTGTTTCTTCTGCAGCAGGCGCAGTTTCCTTTTTCGCTTTCGGTGCCGCTTTTTTGTCTTCTTTTTTATTGTCGAAACCAGTAATTCCTGTAATCTGGATCTGAGTTAAAGATTGTCTGTGACCGTTCTTTTTCTCATAACCTTTTCTTCTTTTCTTTTTGAAAACGATTACTTTATCCGCTTTTACGTGGTCTAAAATTTCAGCATCAACCGTGATACCGCTTACAGCCGGGGCGCCAACTGTTGTAGAACCATTTACAGTAAGAAGAACTTTATCGAAAGAAATTTTTCCTCCTTTATCTCCTTTTAAACGGTTTACAAACAACTTTTGGTCTTGCTCAACTTTGTATTGAAGCCCTGCTATTTCTACAATTGCAAACATTGTTTATAAATTTTAATTAATTAAATACACTTTTTTGAGTGTGCAAAAATACTAATTTATTTTGAAATACAAACAGTTATCGTCTTTTTTATTTAAATTTTCATGAAAATTAACTTTGAAAATCAATTGGTTTCAGATTTTAAGTAAATTTGATTTTTAGGAATTTTTATGAAAAGAGACCTGTACATCGATTTTGCTAAGGGATTAGCCACACTTTCTATAATTTTTATTCATACCGCATTTTGGAGCGGACAATTCTATATTCCGACAGAAGTTAGGGTTTTGTCACTTCTTTTTGATGTTCCATTGTTTTTTGCTTTAAGCGGAATTACTTCGGGTGGAAATGTGGAAAAAACATTGTACAGATTGCTGAAACTCCAACTAACTTATATGATTTTTGTGACGTTTCTTTTCTTTCTCGATTATTTTTTTAAAGTTTTTGGACTTTCCGTTTTTGGATTGGATTGGATGAAAAATTTCTATGCGACTTTTGGAGAAAAGTATGTTCCACAAAGCATTTCCGATGTTCCGCAATGGCAAAATTTAGGAAATTGGTATCTTCATTCTTACACCAATGCAGATACTTTTCCTGTGGTAATGGGAAGTTTTTGGTATTTGAAAGTATATTTTATTCTCACCGTTTTTGGAGTTTTAATTTTAAGATTTTTTAAAAATCATCTGAATTGGTTCATTGGTTTATGTTTTGGGCTTACTTTGCTTTTTAATTTGTCACCACATTATTATCCAACAGGACAGGTTGGTTATGTTGCTTTTTATTTAGGATTATTTTTGCTAGCGAATAAACTTAAAGAAAAGAAAATTCCGAAAAATTGGATTCCGATTCTTTACGGGGCATTCTTTTTAGTTTTGGGAATTGTATGTTGGAATTATGGGTCAGAAATTTTATTGAAAATGAACAAAGCCAAGTTCCCACCGAAATTGTTGTACATCTTTTGGTCTTCATTTTCAATAATTACACTTTTCGTTTTTTACAACAGATTGAAAATTTCAAAACCAAACTTAATTACTAACATCGGAACAAACGCTATTTTTTATTATTTCGCTCAAGGAATTAGTTCGTCATTGGTTTACTTTATAGTGGTTCCTTTGGAAGAAAAAATGAGTTGGTGGATTTTGATGGTGATTATTTATATTTTGAATGTTCTTTTAGCCATAATCATCGCTAATTTGCTACAAAAAATGGATGGTTTAGGCTGGAATTTTTTAGAACTTCTTCGAAAAAAAACCGCTTCGTAATATTACGAAACGGTTAATATATAGGGAGTATACGAATTTTAAGATTTTTTTCCTCCTCCTCTGGCAATTAAAGCTATAATGATAATCAAAACAATGGCTCCAATAGCTAAATACATTGGGTTTGCATACCATTCTTCAGTAGTTGTAGTTGTTGTGGAAGTGGTTACTTCATTAGTAGTTTCTTGTGCAAAAGCGATTACGCTAGCAAAAAACATAATAACTAATAATGAAAGTTTTTCAAATTTTCTTTTAAGTAAAGTAGTAGTTTTCATAATTCATAATTTATTTGTTGATTGCAAAATTTCAAATTAAATGCCAAATTACAATGGGGTGAAAATCCTATAAAAAGACATTCAAAATTGTGAAAAAACTTACATTAAAAATCATGTTTTTTTAGAATAATCTTAAATTTACCAAAATTTTGAAAAAATGTTTAAACTAAAATTACCAACAGATCCACGTTGGGCCAATATTGCGGAAGGAAATCTGGAGGAAATCCTTACAGATCACGCTTGGTGTGAACAAAAAGCAGCCACCAATGCTATTGGTTTAATTACGATGCTTCCGGAATATCCGGAAATGGTAACGGTGCTTTTGGCAATTGCTCAGGAAGAGTTAGATCACTTCAATCAAGTTCATGAAATAATTAAAAAAAGAGGAGGTGTTTTAGGAAGAACCCGAAAAGACGATTATGTTAACGATCTTCTGCAGTTCATGCAAAAAGGCGGAAACAGAGATGATCTAATTATCGACAAAATGCTTTTTGCTGCAATGATTGAGGCGAGAAGTTGTGAACGTTTCAAAGTGCTTACTGAAAATATTAAAGATGAAGAGCTGAAAATTTTTTATCGCGATTTGATGATTTCCGAAGCTAATCATTACACCACATTTATAGGATTTGCAAGACAATTAGGAGATCCTGAAAAAGTAAATCAAAGATGGGAAGAATGGCTGGAGTATGAGGCCAAAATCATCCAAAGCTATGGTAACAAAGAAACAATCCACGGATAATTTTAGAAATTTTCTCTAAAAAATGCAGAAATTAAAAACCGATAATATTGTAAATCTTCTTGTTAAATCCTTTTTTCAAGGGCTTTTGATTATTGGTCCGTTTGCATTAACGGTTTGGATTATTTGGTATATTGTATCTTCTATAGACAATATTATTCCTGCACTTTCTGAAAAAGTTTATCCGGGAATTACTTTTTTAGTGGTTATTGCCACAACTACCTTAATAGGTTTTTTAGGAAATAAATTTATTATCGGTAGATTTATTGTGGACAGTTTCGATTATATTTTGGAACACACCCCGGGAATAAAATTTATTTACACTTCCTTGAAAGATGTTATGACTTCTTTCGTTGGAGACAAAAAGAAGTTTAACAGACCAGTTTTAATAAAAACCAATGAAAATCCGGAAACATGGAGAATCGGGTTTTTAACCCAAAGCGATTTGTCTTCTGTAGGATTTCCACAGTATGTTTCGGTTTATCTTCCTCACGCTTATGCCGTTTCTGGATGGGTCGTTTTTGCTTTAGGAACCAATGTTGTGGAACTTGAAAATGTTATTGCTGCACAAGCGATGAAATTTTATGTTTCTGGAGGTGTTGCAGGCTTTCATTCTGATGAAAATATTTTTAAAGCTCCAGAATAGTTTTTTGAAATTTCAAAAAATTTCAAAAAAAGTCAAACTATTTAAACATTTAAAATTATGAAACTTCCATACGCAGAGCCGTTTAGAATTAAAATGATCGAAGAAATCCGTCAATCTACCAAAGAGGAACGTGAAGAATGGCTAAAAAAAGCGCATTACAACCTTTTTAACCTAAAATCATCCCAAGTTTTTATTGATTTGCTTACCGATTCGGGAACTGGAGCTATGTCCGATTCTCAATGGGCAGCATTAATGAGAGGAGACGAAAGTTACGCAGGATCAAGATCTTTTGAAGAATTGTATAATTCTGTAAATTCTATTACAGGCTATCAATTTCTTTTGCCAACACACCAAGGAAGAGCCGCGGAAAATGTTCTTTTTTCGGTTTTGGTGAAAGATGGAGATGTGGTTCCTGGAAATTCTCATTTTGATACCACAAAAGGACATATTGAATTCCGAAAAGCGCATGCAATAGATTGTACCATTGATGAAGCTTTTGATGTGGAAAATATCCATCCTTTTAAAGGAAATATCGATTTGGAAAAACTGGAAAACATTTACCAAACAAATCCAAAAGAGAAAATTCCTTTTTGTTTGGTAACGATTACTTGTAACACTTCCGGAGGACAGCCTGTTTCTCTTGAAAATATTAAAGCAGTAAGTGAACTTTCCAAAAAATACGGAATTCCAGTTTATTTCGACAGCGCAAGGTTTGCAGAAAATGCTTATTTCATCAAACAAAGAGAAGCAGGACAAGAAAACAGAACCATAAAAGAAATTTGTAAAGAAATTTTTTCCTACGGAGATGGAATGACGATGAGTTCCAAAAAAGACGGACTTGTAAATATTGGAGGTTTTATCGCCTTGAATGACGAAAAAGTTTTTCAGGATGCATCTAATTTTACGATTATTTATGAAGGTTTTATTACTTATGGAGGAATGGCAGGAAGAGACATGTCAGCTTTAGCTGTTGGTTTAAACGAAGCTACAGAGTTCGAATATTTGGAAAGCCGAATTTCGCAAGTAGAATATCTTGGAAATAAAATGATGGAATACGGAATTCCCGTACAAAAACCCATTGGTGGACATGCGGTTTTCATCGATGCCGTAAAATTTTTACCGAATGTTCCTCGTGAAGAGTTTTCTGCTCAAACTTTAGGATTGGAAATTTATAAAGAAGCGGGAATTAGATGTGTAGAAATAGGAACTTTACTTGCAGATCGTGATCCACAAACAAGAGAAAACCGTTATCCGAAATTGGAGCTTTTAAGATTGGCAATTCCGAGAAGAACGTATACCAACAACCACATGGATTATATTGCAGCCGCAGTAAAAAATGTTTTTGACAGAAGAAACGAAATTACAAAAGGATACAAAATTGTTTGGGAGCCGGAAATCTTGAGACATTTCACCGTGAAATTGGAAGAAGCAGATGGAACCTTAAAAATGGAACCTACAAATTAAAAAATAAAAAACCGGGATCTTATTTCCCGGTTTTTTTATTTTTATTTTATATAATTTACTGCTTATTCAAATCGAAAGAAGCGCCTACAACAAAGGCGAACTGATTGTTTAGCAATCGGTAAGAAGACGCTTCAGTATTATATCTGGAAATAGGAAATTGCGCCTCAGCAAACATTCCGAAACCTTTATCAAAGAAAATTCTGGTTCCAACGTGTGCTCCAAAATTTTTCAAACCAAGATTTAATCCTGGATAAACATCCACATTTGCTGGAAGGCCAATAACATCGCCTAAATGTGCACTAGCTCTAGCTTTTACATCAAAACGGTGCGTTCCTGAAGGTTTATCACCATTTATTTCCTTTACACCAAGTAAATATCCAGTTTGCGCACCAATTGAAAAACTTTGGCCTAATCCATAATCTAAAGAAGCCTGAATTCCGGTTCCACCATTTTGGAAATTGGCACCAATATTAGCTCTTACATCACCTTTTCCAGAGAATGCATCATTATCTGAGGTGTTTTCTTGTGCACTTACTAATCCGAAAGCAGCAAAAGAAATTGCAAATAATAACTTTTTCATAATTTTTATTTTAAATTTTCGAGCGGCAAAGATACATTTATTTACTTTTTGTAAATTTTCAAGAGTTTTCCGCTGTCGGTAACTGCATACAAATTGCCATCATTACCATTGAGTACATCCCGTATTCTTTCCTTTTTATCAGCTAAAAGCCATTCCTCACCAATAACTTTATTATTTTCAATCACCAAACGGATAATTTTTTCGCCACTCAAACAACCAATCATTAAATTATTTTTCCATTCCGGTATATTTCCTGTATAAAAATCAACTCCACTAGGAGAAACAGAAGGGTCCCAAAAATAAACAGGTTGTTCAAATCCGGATTTTTCGCCAATTCCTTCACCAATCGTTAAACCACTATATTCTTCACCATAGGTAATTGTTGGCCATCCGTAATTTTTACCGGCTTCAATTCTGTTAATTTCATCTCCACCTTTAGGTCCCATTTCCGCTACCCATAATTCACCGGATTTAGGATTTAAGGCTATTCCCTGCGGATTTCGGTGTCCTGTTGAATAAATCTCTGGTTTCCATCCTGAAATTTTAGGGTTTTCTGAGGCAGGGTTTCCTTCTTTTGTAATTTTTAAAATTTTCCCAAAATAAGTAGTTTGATCTTGTGCTAAAGGTCTGGTTTCACGATCCGATCTTTCACCGGTACTTACAAAAAGATTTCCTGTTTTGTCGAATTGCAATCTGCTTCCAAAATGTTTGTCCCCGTCATAAACTGGTTTTGCGCGAAAAATAACCACAGCATTTTCAATTTTTGATTCGTCTTCTGAGAGTTTACCTTTGGCTACAGAAGTAAGGTTTCCATCCGTAACAGGTTCAGAAAAGCACCAGTAAATCATTCTGTTATTTTTAAAATCCGGATCTAAGGCTACATCTAACATTCCGCCTTGTCCTTTTGAATCTACTTTAGGAAAACCAGTAATTTTTTTCAAATTTTTTCCGTCAGCAGAAACAATCATCATAAAACCGGATTTTTCCGTAATTAAAAACCTTCCATCTGGAAAATTAGTGATACCCCAAGGTTTTCCTAAATCTGAATTTAAAGCAACAACGTCGTAAGGTGTTGTTGTGTGAACCCCTTTTACTCTTGTCTGTCCTTCAAAAGCAGGTTTAATACTGGTATTTCTACTTGCAGTTTCGGGGTTTTCTGAAGAATTTTCAGCTTTGTCAGTATTGATTTGTGCAGAACCTCCGTTTTTGCAGGAAAGAAACAAAATTCCAGAAAAGAATATGGTGGATACAATTCTTAAATTCATAATGGTAATTTTTACAAAGCTAAAGTTTTGATTATTAATTCTTTTTACAGAGTTTTTTCAATGTTTTGTAGGATTTTTAGTTGCTTTTTAAGGTGAATTCTACGGGTTGAAAAACTTCTTTTCCCTGAATTTGAAAGATAATACCGTTAGGTTTTTCGGAAGTTTCAATTTTATGGTTGGCGATTATTTCGTTTTGTGAAATAACGTTAATATCGTAAGAATTTCCATTCTTATTAAAATTTGAAATTTTCTGTTTTATTCCGTTAATAATTACGGCTTTTGGGATTGCTTCACTTTCTTCCATTTCAAAATGCACTTTATAGCCTCTTTCATCAGAAATTTGATAGATGAAGTAGGTGGAATTTTCGATGTTTTGTAGATTATTCAACTCTTGATTTTTACAACAGAAAAGAAAAAAACTAAATATTGAGAAACTCAGAAAAATAATACAAAAGGATTTCCTATTTTTGAATAGATTTAACATATTATAATTTTATTGAAATGAAAATTACAAAAAATATTTCTTTAATTGCTCTTCTTGCGCTAATGCTCATTTCCTGCAGAAATGACGATAACGAAAATAGCGCAAGTGTTAATGAATTCGTTTGGAAAGGTATGAATTCATGGTATTACTGGCAACAAAATGTTCCCAATTTGTCTGATCAATTGCTAAGCGGAAACCAATTTTCCTCGGTTATTGAAGGGAAAAGTCCGGATAATCTTTTTTACAGTTTGCTTTACAACTATAACACGACTCCAAGAGTGGACCGTTTTTCTTGGATTGTTGATGATGTTGATGCCTTAATAGCGAGTTTTAATGGCATTTCTAAAAGCAATGGAATGGATTTTTCGCTTTTTTACAAAGATTCCGGACAAATAAATATTGTCGGAATTGTAAATTATGTCGTTCCGAATTCTCCCGCTGCTGTTGCCGGAATTGAAAGAGGTGATGTCATTACAAAAGTGAATAACGCAGATTTGAATACCTCCAATTATACACAGCTTGTGAATGATCAAATTAGCATTACCATTGCAGATTCTGCGACACAAACTTCGTCAGGAATTGTTACTACAGGAGGACAAAACTATTCTTTAACTTCTGTGGTTTTAGAAGAAAATCCTGTTGCATTTTATCAAAAATTTCAACAAAATGGTAAAAACATTGGCTATTTGGTTTACAATGGTTTCAAATCAAACTATAATGATGAACTAAACGCCGCTTTTGGAACCATGAAAGCAGATGGAATTAATGAATTAATTTTAGATCTTCGTTATAATGGTGGCGGTTCTGTACAAACTGCTGTAGCTTTAGGACAAATGGTTACGGGACAATTTACGGGACAACCTTATGTAAAAATGGAGTTCAACCAAAAGAAAAGTCAGTATAATTCCACAGATAATTTAGAATCTACCGTAAAAACTTACAGTTTTTCGAACGGACAAACAACACCAACAGGAGAACAAAATGTAAATTCTTTAAATTTGAGTAAAGTTTATGTTTTAACCTCTTCTGGAACAGCTTCTGCAAGCGAATTAACCATTATGGGTTTAAAAGCATACATCAATGTCGTTACCATTGGAGCAGAAACGTATGGAAAATTTGTAGGTTCACACACTTTGTATGATTCTCCTTCACAAGATTATCTTTCCTACGAAAAGAGAAATACATCGCATAAATGGGCAATGCAACCTATTACATTTTCTTATTTTAATGGAAAAAAAGATCCAAATCCGACTGCTGGAATTGTTCCAAATCATGTCATCAATTCTTATTCGTATTTCGGAAATTTGAAAGAATTTGGAAACATTTCTGATCCAGCTTTAGCGGAAGCATTAAGTTTAGCCTCAGCAAAAGGCTCTTCAGGAGCGGGTTTTTCACCTTTCAGTAAAGGAATCAATTTTATTGGAAACAAAAAAACCATGACTAAGTTTGGTACAGAAGTTTATATTGATGATATGACGAGATTTAAAAAATAAATTTCAAATTTTTGAAATGTAAAAGGAGCAGAAATTTCTGCTCTTTTTTTTAAAATTTTATAAAAACGCAAACTCATTATTCTTTTATCTTTGTTCTTTATTCCACAAAATGAAATTTCAACTTCAATCCGAATTCAAACCCACAGGAGATCAACCACAAGCGATTAAAAAATTGACTGAAGGTTTAGAAATTGGTGAAAAATATCAAACTTTACTCGGAGTTACGGGTTCCGGAAAAACATTTACCATTGCTAATGTGGTGAATAATATACAGCGTCCAACGATTGTTTTGGCGCACAACAAAACTTTGGCGGCGCAACTTTTTATGGAGTTTAAGGAGTTTTTTCCTGAAAATGCGGTGGAATATTTTGTTTCCTATTACGATTATTATCAACCGGAAGCTTACATTGCCAGTACAGGAACTTATATTGAAAAAGATCTTTCCATCAACGAAGAAGTTGAAAAATTAAGACTTTCCGCCACTGCAAGTTTACTTTCGGGTAGAAGAGATGTTTTAATTGTGGCTTCAGTTTCTTGTATTTATGGTATTGGAAATCCTAGTGAGTTTAATAAATCTTTAATTTCTTTGGAAATTGATTCTAAAGTTACCAGAACCGCTTTTCTTCATTCTTTAGTTAATGCTTTATATGCTAGAACTTTAAATGAGTTTCAGCGGGGAACATTCCGGGTAAAAGGTGATGTTATTGATGTTTTTCCAGCTTATTCGGATAATGCATTGCGAATTCAGTTTTTTGGTGATTCTATCGAAAAAATTCAAAGTTTTGATCCGGTTTCCGGAAATGTAATCTCCAATTTTGATCAAATTCAAATTTATCCGGCTAATTTGTTTGTTACCACAAAAGAAACTTTGAATGGCGCTATTCGGGAAATTCAGGATGATTTGGTAAAACAAGTCGATTTCTTTCAAAGTGTGGAAAAACCTTTAGAAGCAAAACGTTTGCAGGAAAGAACTGAACTGGATTTGGAGATGATTAAAGAACTCGGTTATTGTTCCGGAATTGAAAATTATTCTAGATATTTAGACGGAAGACTTCCCGGTTCTAGACCTTTTTGTCTTTTAGATTATTTTCCTAAGGATTTTTTGATGGTTATTGATGAAAGTCATGTTACGATACCACAAGTTCATGCGATGTATGGTGGAGACAGAAGCCGGAAAGAAGCTTTGGTGGAGTTTGGTTTCCGACTTCCTGCAGCTATGGACAACCGTCCGTTGAAATTTGAGGAATTTGAAGCCATGCAAAATCAGGTGATTTACGTTTCTGCAACTCCTGCAGATTATGAATTACAACAAACAGGAGGAGAATATATTGAACAAATTATCCGTCCTACAGGACTTTTGGATCCTGTTATTGAAATTCGGCCCACTGTAAATCAGATTGATGATTTAATTGAAGAAATTCAAAAAAGAGCAGAACTGGATGAACGTGTTTTGGTAACCACTTTAACCAAAAAAATGGCGGAAGAACTCACCAAATATTTTACAAAATTTGGAATCAGATGCCGTTATATTCATTCGGATGTGGAAACTTTGGAAAGGATACAAATTATGCAGGATTTACGAACCGGACTTTTTGATGTTTTGATTGGGGTAAACTTGCTTCGTGAAGGTTTGGATTTACCGGAAGTTTCGCTGGTTGCCATTTTAGATGCCGACAAAGAAGGGATGTTGCGTTCCCGAAGATCAATGATTCAAACCGTTGGAAGAGCAGCGAGAAATATCAATGGAAAAGCGATTATGTACGCTGATAAAATCACAAAATCGATGCAAAATACCATTGATGAAACCAATTATCGAAGAGAAAAACAGGAAAACTATAATAAAGAAAATAATATTACACCAACCCAAGTAAACAAGAAAATTTCTGAAGCTTTGGTTGGAAGAGCCAAAGATTTTCCGGATCAAAAATATACCCAAAAACAGATTTTGGCAGAAGTTGCCGAAGCAAAAGCAACCTACGGAAGCGAAGATTTGGAAAAACTAATCGCTGAAAAGCAAAAAGCAATGGAAGCTGCAGCAAAAAATTTGGATTTTATAAAAGCGGCAAAATTGCGTGATGAAATTGCGGTTTTAAAAGGATAATAGTATAAGATTACGGCGGCTTTGCCGCCGTAATCATTTCTAAAATTTGTAATTTTTAATTTTCGGTTTTTCATAACTCACTTCACCTCGAATTGGTGTCAGTAAATCAATCAAACCATTCAATTTTATTTCATAAACCGTGGCAAGTTGCATTCCCAATTTTCCTTTGGGAAAACCTCCATTTCGAAGAAACCACTCCAAATAGGAAATAGGAAGATCGGCCAAAAATCGACCTTCATATTTTCCAAAAGGCATTTTTTCGAAACAAATTTCCTTTAAAATTTGTGGATTTATTCCTTCTGTCATACGGTTAAATCTATTTTTTCTTCAATTTCTTTAGGTTCAGGAAGTTCCAGTTCAGGGGTTTCATCATCAGAAAATTCATCTCGATATACCTGAATTAATAAAACTGTCATCGAAACGAGAATCGGACCAAAAATTAAACCCATAAATCCAAATAGATTCATTCCCATAATAATTCCAAAAACAGTGTTCAAAGGATGGATATTTTCCAATCTCCGAAGCAAGGTAAAACGTAAAATATTATCCGTTAATCCAACAACCACCATACAATAAACCAAAACACCAATTCCACCAAAAGTATCACCTTCTGCAATCATGTAAATTCCTACAGGAGCATAAACAATAGCAGCTCCAACAATAGGAATCATGGAAGCAACAGCGGTAAGAGCAAATAGTAAAACCGGACTTGGGGCACCAAAAATTAAATATCCAATTAAAGCCACAATTCCTTGTCCAAGCGCAACAACCGGAATTCCAACCGCATTAGCCATCACCAATTTTCTAAATTTTTCACCAATTAGATTAATGTTGGCTTTCTTTAAAGGTGCAGCAGAAGAAATCAATCGTTCAAAAAGACGAGGCTTTTCCAACATAAAATACAACATGAAAAACATCGAAGCTACAATTGAAAGCGTATTGAATGTTCCGCTAAGAAATGAAGTTGAGGTTTTTGCAGCAAAATCCTGAACTTTTTTCATATTATCGGCATTTAGAACATCAATATTGGTTTTGGAAAGAATGTATTGCTGAATTTTATCCAAAAAAACATTGAACTTCGTCATGTATTCTTTGGAGTCACCCAATCTTTCTATGATAACATCTGCTAAAAGATAAACAGGAATGATTAAAACAATCAAACAAAGAAAAATAATGAATAATGAAGACCAAAAAGGTTTCCAATTTTTGGTTTCTTGCAGGAAAAAATTTAATTTTCTGCAAACCACATATAATGTAAGAGCGCCCAACAATGAAGGGATAAACAGGGAAAGATTCCATACAATCATTGTCAATAAACCAGTGATGATCAGTATAAGAAAAACCTGTTTAATTTTTACTCCGCTAATTTGATATTTTCTGTTTGGCATTGGTTTCAATAAAAAAGCAACAGCTTCGTTGCTGTTGCTCAAATTTACAAATTAATGATGGCTAAAAAATATTTTTAACTTTTTTTCTTAATTAATATTTCTTGCAGGAATCCCTACATAAGCACAATAAGCAGAATACATCGCAGCAAAGTAGAATGGAGCAGTAAGCAAAATCCCTATTCCACAAAAGATAACTCCTACAATTGCAATTAAGATTGAGATTATTGTAACTCCCAAGAATGTTCCATAGTTACTTTTTGCAATATTGAAACTCTTAGAAATAGCTTCCATCGCAGAATTATTCTGAAAAAGAATAAAAGGAACACCAAGGAAAAAGAATGGAATCACAAGAAAAACAGGCAAAACACAAAGCATTAAACCAATAGCAGTAGCAATAGTTGAAATAATTGCGTAAATAATATATTGCAACGCATTTTTTCTAATTCCAACAAACAAATCGCTGAAAGAAACCGATTCTGAAACATTTCCACGATGTAAAATCATTAAGAAACCCGCATAAAGTGGATAAACCAATAAACTTAATAAAGAAGATAACAAGATATTTTCTTTATATCCCGGAACTCCCAGCATGTGTTGGTAAGCATCCATAAACCTTCCATCATTTGCAATTTCCTGCATTTCATCTTGCGCAGCCATTGGATCGTAACCTGTAATAGGTCCAGCAATGGAAGATAAAATGATGGATAAAACAAGTACGATTACAAACAGTAAAATACACCATCCAATCACTTTAAAATAATTGGTAAATGCATGATTGATAATTTCGCTAAAGTTTTTCTGAGGTGCAGTTCCCGGCTGATCAAATTCGTTAAAAGTTTCCATAAATTATTTTTTTCTCCTCAAATATAAAAAATTGAAGAGATTTAATCGATAATGTTAACAGAATTATTTGTTCTCAGTAAATATTTTCTGATACATAGAATAAATCATGGCGTTCCAAAAAGGAAAAGTAAAGAGAAATCCAATAAGGGTAATAATCCCAAAATAACGAAAGGTAAAAGCCACAAAAACAGCCACTGAAATTTCAAGAAAAAACAACTTTAAAGCTTTAATATTCAAATTGATAGTTTCAAAAATACGCTTATCCATAAAGAACATTAAAGGCGCCGTAAAAAGCGTAATGTAAACCCAAACAATGCCCAAAATGAGTGTGGAAATTGCAAGCTGATAAACAAAAATCCAAAACAGAAAATAGCTTGAAAATTTAAAAAAATTTATTCCATTATACCCAACAAACAAATCTTCGATGTTATATTTTTCCCCCAAATCAATTTTTCTGAAAATTTGTAATAAGCCTAAATTTAGCGGGTAAAGAAAAGTCATTGCAAAAATCAAAGCCAAAGAAAGGTTGTAATATTCCGGAAGTGCAGAAATTTTACGCATGGCTTCATTCATAGCACTAAAATTATTCTGATTTTGTTGTAAGGCAGTCATCATTTTTTCCAAAATTCCATACCGTTCAGCAACATAATAATACACCAGAAAAAAAACTGAAAAATACACCAAGCTGAATAAAACGTGATACAGGAGCGTTTTGCTCCAATAAAAAAAAGCTTTTTTCAAAGTAATCTCCAGTCCGGATTTTTGTGGATAATTTGGCTGCATTTTTAAGATTTCTGCAAAAGTAAACTTTTAAAAAATTATTTTTGCGGAATGAAGCCTAAAGAATTTCACCCGAATTTTAAGAAAATGGATCAACTTTCCGAAAAGAAAGTACCTTTTTTGTTTTTGGTAGATTTTTTAATGGAGAAAATAGAAATTTTTGAAGAAAATGAAATCTTAAATCATAATATTTTTTTTGAATTTCCTAAATTCAAAAAAGAAAAAGGACTGTTCACCGAAACAAAAAACTTAGAACTAAAGAGTCTTCCTGAAAGCGAAGATCAATATAAAACTGGATTCGAAAATATTCAGAAAAATTTAAAATTTGGAAATTCTTATCTCGCCAATTACACCTGTAAAACGGAAATTGAAATCAATTATTCACTGGAAGAAATCTATTTTGCATCAAAAGCAAAGTATAAACTGAAATACAGGGACGAATTCGTTTTTTTCTCACCGGAAACTTTCGTGGAAATTGTTGATGGTAAAATTTTCACCCATCCCATGAAAGGAACCATTGATGCTTCCATAGAAAATGCGCCGGAAATTTTAAAAAACGATGTAAAAGAAAAGGCAGAACATTATACGGTGGTCGATTTACTTCGAAATGATTTGAGTATGGTGGCTGATGAAGTTCAGGTAGAGGAATTTCAAAGAATCGATTTTATCCAAACCAAACAAAAAGATTTATTTGCGATGAGTTCTGAAATTTCCGGAATTTTGAAACCTGAATTTCAAGGAAAAATAGGAACGATTATGAAAACTTTACTTCCTGCGGGAAGTATTTTAGGAGCCCCAAAACCCAAAACTTTAGAAATTATTTTAGCCTCAGAAAATTATGAAAGAAATTGGTACACCGGGATTTGCGGCTGGTTTGATGGCGAGAATTTAGATTCTTGTGTGATGATCCGTTTTATCGAAAAAGAAGACGATAAATTTTACTTTAAAAGTGGTGGCGGAATCACACATTTAAGTAAATTAGCTGATGAGTATCAGGAAATGAAAAACAAAATTTATGTACCGGTTTATTGAAAGTATCAAAGTTGAGGATCAGAAAATTTTTCTTCTCGATTTGCACCAAAAACGGATTAATGACACCTTTAAACACTTCGGAAAAGAAGGTTCTGTTGATTTGCAGAAAATTTTTAAAGATTTACAGCATGATGAAGATGGATTGTATAAACTACGCATTGCCTACGATTTAGAAAAAAATTTCAGAACGCAATTTATTCCTTACGCAATTCCTGAAATTGATGATTTTCAGTTGGTTGAGAACAATTGTTATGATTATCCATTCAAATTTGAAGACCGGAAAGAATTTGAAAAAATGAAAATAAAAGCAAAGGCAGAGGAAATTATTATTGTGAAAAACAACCATATTACCGATACTTCTTTCACCAATCTTCTGTTTTTAAAAGGCAAAGAATGGTTTACACCTTCCACTTTTTTACTGAATGGTGTGCAAAGACAACACTTGCTCAAAAATAAAAAAATAAAAGAGGCAGATATCAATTTACAAAATTTGCGCAATTTCTCTCATTTTCAAATGATTAATGCGCTTAATGATTTCGATGATATGTTTGTTTATCCGATTTCAAAAATTCGGAATCTTCCGGAATCAGGAGATTATCTTCAGATTTAATTTACTTCAAAAACGCAAAATAATTTTTTAGGATTTCCGCATTTTCAATTTCCTGTGTGTCCACCTCTAAAATTTTTGGTTTTGTATCAGGACTAAAGAAATTCTGTAAAACGCGGTCTAAAGTATCCTCATCTTCCACTTTAGTGTAAGAGAAGCCGTAATGTTTTGCCAATAATTCCACATTTTTGGAATGTTTTGTCGCAATAAATTCATCTAATGCATTGCTGGCTTTGGAAGGACCGGGAATAAATTTAAAAATATCGCCACCTCCATTATTGAAAACCACAATTCTGGTATAAGGCGGAATATATTGATTCCAAAGACCATTAATATCATAGAAAAAACTCAGTTCTCCGGTAATTAAAATCGTTGGGTTTTTGTCGGCCATAGCAAAACCCATGGCTGTAGAAGTGGATCCGTCAATTCCGCTTGTTCCACGATTGCAAAATGAGTGATATTTCTGAAAATCAAAAAGTTGCGCATATCTTATTGCGGTTGAATTACTAAAATGAATATTATAGTTTTCCGGAATATTTTGTGATAACCGATTAAAAAGATAAAAATCTGAAAAACCGGTTTTTAGTACATATTCCTGATGTTTTATGTCCTTTTTATCTCTTAAAACATCCCAAAGATTATAATAAGGCTGAGGTTCCAATTTAATGTGGTTCAATAATTTCGAAAAGAAAACTTCAGCGGTTGTTTCAATTTTCTGCGTTAATGAAAAATAAGTGTCAGGTTGCCATACTGAATCAACATGCCAATGTTTTTGAGGCTTAGCTTTTCTTAAAAACTGTTTTACTTTTTTTGAAACAACGTTTTGTCCAACCGTAATCAATAAATCAGGAGCAAAATTTTGGAAATCTGATTCTGAAAAATTGAAAACATAACGGTCAACATGTGCAAAAAACTTTTCGTTATCCAAATTGGAATTCATTTCTGTTAAAACTACGGCACTGTGGTTTTTTACCAATTGGGAAAGTTGCATTTGCAGTTCTTCGCTGTAGGGACGAGTTCCAACAAGAATTAATATTTTTTTTGAAGTGTTCCAATCCGAAATAACAGTTGAAGAAATTTCAAAATTCTTTTTTTGAATGGTTTTTTCCACCGGAGGAAGCATCGGAAGTTCCGAAACCAATTCATAAAGTGGTTCCGAGAGAGGAATATTAATATGTACAGGACCTTGTTTTTCAAAACATAATTCGAGCGCTTTTTTTATAATTTCAAAATTATGTTCATCAGCGCCTTCTTTTTCGTCTTCTAAAAGTTCAAAATCTCCATAAGAATGTTGTTGAAAAAGATCTTTCTGACGAATGGTTTGTCCGTCAAATAAATCAACAAAATCTGTGGGACGATCTGCTGTTAATAAAAGCAAGGGAATATTTTGATAAAAAGCTTCCGTAACTGCGGGATAATAATTAGCCGCTGCAGAACCGCTGGTACAGGTTAAAACAACCGGTTTTTTTAAACTTTGCGCCATTCCAAGTCCTACAAAAGCAGCACTTCTTTCATCTATAATGCTGTAGCAATTAAACTCATCAGTTTCGGAAAAATGTATTGCTAAAGGTGCATTGCGGGAACCCGGAGAAATAATAAAATTAAAAATTCCGTATTCTTTTAAAAGGTGAGAAAGGATTTGGATGCTGCGTTTAGAAGAGTATTGTTTCATCAAAAAAAGGAAAATACAAAGGTACTGTTTTAGAAATTTTCTGAATATAGAGTTGCTCAAAAAAATTGTAAATTTGCGCTTGAAAAATGAATTCAAAATGAATAAAATTCCAAGTGTAGATCTGCGTGATTTCCTTTCGGACGACCCGGAACGCAAGCAAAAATTTGTAAATGAAATCGGAAAAGCATAC
>JAEZWE010000215.1 GCA_023420435.1 Bacteroidota bacterium | reverse complement strand
GGCTCAGCCACCGTATGGGTAAGTGGCGGTACAGGCGCTTACACTTATGTATGGACGCAAACCGCTCCAACGACCGGAACATTGAGCAGTACAACGAACTCAGCAAGTGGATTATCAGCAGGAACGTATGTGGTAACAGTAAAAGATGCCAATTTGTGTGAATTGACCAGAACTGTTACTATCACCGAACCTGCAGTTATAGATTTAACCGTAAATCAAAGTGGAAATACCTTAAACGCAGTTGAAAGTGGAGCAACATATCAATGGCTTACTTGTGATGGAATGGGAGGTTACACGAATATTCCAAATGAATTTAGCCAAACCTACCAAGCCACAGCCAGTGGAAACTATGCAGTGAGAATTACCAAAAACGGTTGTACACAAGTGAGCAACTGTGTTTCATTAGCGTTCATGGGAACAAGAAATACCGAAGTGAAAAGTAAGAATAATTTTTATCCAAACCCAACATCCGGTATTTTCTACATCACTGTAGAAAAACAAAGTAAGATGACGATTTACAGTATGAGTGGACAATTGGTAATAACCCAAGTTCTACAAAAAGGAGAAAATAAAATTGATATATCCGGTTTACCTTCAGCCATTTATTTGGTAAGAGTGGATTCTGATAATTATAAAGTCATCAAGAGATAAAATTTAATTAATTCAAGAAAGTACTTTCCTATCGGAGGGTACTTTTTTTGAAAATTAAATACTTGGTATTACGAAATTGAGTTTGTAAAATCAATTATAAAGTTAAATTTCACTAATTTTATTCATCAAAGTTAAGTAAAGAGGTAATGAAAACAAGAATTTCTTTCGTCATTGTTATTTTTCTAATAACCAATCAACTCTACGCCCAAAAGTTAACTGCATTTAAAAATGCAAAAGGTTTGTTTGGTTATATGGATAGCAAGACAAAATCGACCGTAATTGAACCCATTTATTCTGATGCTCATGGATTTTCTTATGGATATGCTGCAGTGAAAAAAAATGGAAAATGGTTTTATATCGACAAATCTGGGAAAAGTATTTGTGATAAAACATTTGAGAAAGCTGGAAATTTTAGTGATTCAGGAACAGCAACTGTTAGTCTTAATGGAGATTGGGGAACATTATATTCGAATTGTGAAATGTTTAAAGCTTCAGGAACTGCAAAAACCATTTTGCAGGAAACTTATTTACAAGACGAAAAATTGGGATGGAGCATCTATGAAAATGATGGATATGCAGAAATGATTGAAGGTATAGATTGGGGAGGCTCTAAAACGGAAATTCCAAAACCAGTATATCAAAAAAAATATCATCCCAACGGAAAGCTTTCCAGTGAAGAAAATGAGATCAATGGCAAGAGAGATGGAGAATGGAAATTTTATACTGATGATGGGATTCTATTTGAAGGGTCCACATGGTATGAAGGTAAAGCAAATGGACTTTATGCGTCTTTTTATCACTTCAAAAACAAAACAAATTTGTACGAAAGTGGAACCTTTCTTGGAGGCAAGAAAGATGGTGAGATCACTTATTATTATCCCAACAATAAAAAATCATTTGTTGAAATTTGGTATGATGGAAAATTTGAAAAAATGACATCCATGTTTGATGAGAATGGAAAATTAATTTCATCCAACGGTACAGGGAAAATGAAAACTTATTTTCCATCAGGAAAATTAAAGTATGAATGCGAATATATTAAAGGTTTTAGAACCGGTGTTGGAACTTGGTATTATGATAATGGATTGGTAATGCAAAAAGTTTTGTTCAAGTACGATGCAGATAAAATGTCCAGTCTTCGATGGGAAATATTTGAAACCAATACCTACAAAGGAAAGCCTCTGGAAAAAGGATCCCTTAAAAACGGAAACGGAACAATAATTAATTATGATAAAAATGATAAACCTATTTCTGTTATAACCTACATTGAAGGAAGAGCTCACAAAAAAGAAGATTTGTAATCACTAATCTTTTTCAAAACTAAATCATCAAAAATTAAATTAATCATGAAAGCAAACTTTTATATTTTATTGTTATTCTTTATCGGAATTTTTGTCAATTCCCAAGAAGTGAAATTTGAAGGAAGATTAGGAGCTCAATACGAGAAATTTGGGATTAAGAAAGGAGATAAGTGGCTGGTGGAACCTAAATATGAAAAATATGTTGATTTTGATAAAAACGGAATTGCACTTGTCGCAACAGGAAAGAAATGGTTTGTTGATGGTAAAGCTCAATATGGTGATTTATGGGGAATTGTGAATAAAGAAGGTTTTGAACTTACAGAACAAAAATATTTAAGTATCCATTCTTATGAAAACGGAGCAGCTATCGTTGAAGGAACAAATCGATTGTTGGGATTTATAGACCTTTCAGGTAAAGAAATTTTAGAAACTAAATATCTTGAAGTTACTAATTTTAATGGAAATGGACATTCTATTGTTACTTCAAAGGATCAAAATGGTAAAGAAATTTATCAGAAAGTTGATAAAAAAGGTAATCTGATAAAAGCTTATAAAAATGTACTAGAAAAATATACGGATGCCGCAAAAGATGGTAATTTATCAGCAATGAATGAAATAGGTGCCATGTATTTGTATGGAGATAATGGTGTTGAAAAGAATTATACTTTAGCTAAGGAATGGTTTCTAAAATCTTCCGGCAAAGGCAATGGTAGTGCTTCCAGAGCAATTGGTATGATGTATCAGTATGGATATGGTGTAAACCAAGATTTTGCAAAAGCTATTGAATGGTACAATAAAGCAATAGAGCAAAAAGACACCGATGCCATTGTGAATTTTGGATTGATGTATGAAAAAGGACAAGGACAGCAGAAAAACAGTTTTGTTGCCTTTGGTTTTTATCAGGAAGCAGCTAATAAAAATAATTTATCTGGATATTATAATTTGGCTCGCTGTCATCATTATGGCATTGGAACCGCAGTTGATTTCAAAAAAGCAATAGACAATTACATAAAATCTGAACCTGCTTATAGTAATAGTCCTGCATTTTACAATGAAGTGGCATATTGCTATCTTGCAAATAACCAAGTTGATAATGCGATTAGTACTTTAAATATTGCCTTAAAAGTAGATCCAAATTATGCAAATGGTTATGATAGTTTAGGTGAAATGTATTTAAAGAAAGGAGATCGTGAAAAAGCCATTTCTTATTATAAAAAATCGGCACAAATGGGGCTTGAAAATGCTAAAAAATGGTGCAAAGAAAATAATATTTCCTACTAAAAAATGAAAAGACTTACTTTTATCATTCTCACTTTTTTACCTTGCATTTTTTTCTCACAAATTAAAAATTTGGATGAAGAAACCAGTTATCTGCAATCTTTGCAAGAATTGGCTGAACAAACTGCTACAAAACATTTTGCAGAAAACGAATGGGATGAAGGAACTCGCCAATATCTTACTTTCGATCCCATGTCCATGAATTTGGTGTTTTACAAAACTCCTTTTGATGAAGCAGATCACAATAAAAATTTTTCACAAATAAAATGGCTTACCAAAAGTATTATTCCGTTAAGTGAAATTGATACTTTAATTAGCGATAACAAGAAAGAAACCATTGCCATAAAAACATTTGGAAAGAAAAATTCCATTCAGATTTTTGCTATAGCTCCAGATTCACAATGGTATGGAAAAGACTATTATCGGGCTGGACAAGATAAAATTCTGGAAATTAAAAGTGACAAACTGCTCAAAATTAGAAATTTGGATCGGCACTTAAATTGGCACATTTCTCAACTTCAATTATTCGACAAAAAGAAAGCGAAGTTGGTGAATTTTCTAAATCAAAAATTAAAAAAAGAAGTAGAATATCAACAAAAAGATCCCGAAAATTATCCTGAAGAACGAAAATTCAAACTCATACAAGACTTTCAGCTCGAGCCAAGTGGACAATGGTTAAGCATAATTGTTGAAAGGAAAAACGATATCGGAAATCCAATTACTGAAAAACAATCGGTTCGTTTAAAAGATATTATTGCCATTGTAAAAGACATCAATATTATTTTGGAAACTAATGAAAATGCTGTATTGAAATCCACTACATTCATTAATGATAAAAATGACAAGGAAACCGTTGAATCTGTTGATGACCTTTTCTTTCTGCAATGGTGTTACGAAAGAAGCAATGAAGAAGTGGGTGATGAAATCATAAAACTTTTCCAAAATATTGGACAAAATATCAAAAAAGAGATTTGGTACGATTAGTTATTTTTTTTTGCGAAAACAATAATATTTGTGGTTATTTTAAGATGGTGTAATATTAAATTATAATAAATTTTTTATGATTTTTTAATTATTATAAAAAAATGTGTAATTTTATGCATCTACTAAAACCACAAAAAAATGCCGAATGATAATAAACTTTACAAAGTATGGGATAAAAATGCGGATTATATACTGAGTGAAGACTCCTATAAAACCGAAAAATCTTTAGCAGAAATTTTTGGAGAAATTTTTTGTCCAGGCCCTTTCTATTATTACATTATCGATTTCAAAACCCGAAAATTGGAGCATGTTTCCGGTTCTATTGAAAAAATCTTAAATATTGATCCGGAAACGGTTCAGTTAACGGATATTATCGACATTGTTCATCCGGAAGACATGCATTACGTTCAAATTGCTGAAGAGTTTAATTTGAACAAAATGCAGGAAAATAATTTCCATTTTTTTAATACCAAAATGGCGTATTGCTTTAGAGAAAAGACAGCAGATGGTGTTTACAAACTTTTTCAATTGCAAGCATTACAAATTGAAGTAGATCAGGAAAATGAAACCTGTAAAATTTTAAATATTCATACCGATATCAGCGGAATTACGGATGTTAATAATTACAAACTCACCTTGATGGGTGTTAATGGAAATGATTATTTCCTGCAATATGACCTTAAAGAAAAAGTAGAAATTAAAAAATCTGAAAGGCTTTTCAGTGTTCGGGAAAGTGAAATTATTAAGCTGATTACCGATGGTTTAGATGCCAGATTGATTAGTGAAAAACTATTTATTTCTCCCAATACTTTAAAAACACACCGCAAAAACATTTTTCGAAAAGCGGAAGTCAACTCTACCGCACAACTTATCCATTATTGTATTAAGCACGGATTACTGTAAAAATCACCCTAGAGGGGTATTGATTTTCATTTTTGACTTTTTTAATTTTGGTTGAACAAAATGTTTTTCAAATTTATTTTGGAGTTCTTTTTTAAACCAAAAAATAGTATACGATGAAAACAATGCTTAAAATCTTTTTGCTTTTATTTGGGTTTTTCTTGATTTCTTGTTCTGATGATCCAATAAAAGAACCATCAACAGACGAAAATGGTGGAATAATATCCCGCTATCAAATGGTAAGGATAAATATGGAATCCACGCCTTTATCACAAGATATTTATGATGGAACTTTTAATAATAAATCTATAAAATTATCAAAAGTAGATGATCACGAATTGGTTTTTTATGTTCACGAAACGACTCCTCTTGGAGAAAAACTTTTGTCGATTCCGGCATTAGCAGAAAAAAAGATTCTTTATGAGGTTAAAGATGTTATTTTAACCCAATCGGTTCAAGAAACGATACAGCCTTTAATGACTGATTTTCAAGAATTTAGTACTACCTTAACTTCTGATCCTGTGGATCTACCATTTGTACAAAATCATAACGCAATGATGACGTATTACAATGGATTAACTGATGCAGAAAAAGCAGAAGTGGCAAAATTTTATAAAGTAAATAAGGATATCATTGATGCTATTTACAATACTGATTATAGTGCTATACAAGGAAAAGCAAGCTCTGCGGATTTTGATTTTCCACATTACCGAAAATTAGTGAACTGTTATAAAGCTTCATTGGCTGTAGAAATAATTGGAGCTGCTGTAGCTGTTGCTGAACCTTCAAAGTTAATTAGTCCTATAGCTCTAGGAGTTGCTCTAGGAGGCGCAAAATCTGCAATCGATTTTCATCATCAAATTCAAACAGAAGTTTACACTGTAATTGAAGTTAATGTAAATGGTTGGTTTGGGGATAATAATAAGCAATCTAATACTTTGACTTTTAATGATAACCAAACCATGACATTTCCGTTTTCTCTTAATAACAGAAATATTGTAAACTCGGATGCTTCAAGTTCAAAGGAATTTATGGCGTTGTTTTTTGCTACGAAAAACGGAGTTAATAATCTAATAGATAACATCAATATTGGTTTAACTTCGGTGAATAATAATGTTACTTTTATTTCATTTTCAAAGATACCAAATGTTTCTGTATCAGCTACTTCTTCAGGAGTTCTTAAAAATGTAAACACAGCAGCGATGCAAAGAATATCATTTTCAGTAAATCATCCCAATTTATCTTTGGAAAATGCAACGCTAAGCGGTACTGGACAGTTATCATTAAAAATTAAAATTGTTGGAACGCCTAGTTCAACGCCAATTTCCAGTACTTTGAATTATTCATATAGTGATGATTTTAGTTCTTTTTCGGGTAGTTTTCCTATAAATGTAAATCTTGATACTAGTACTTTTCTTATCGGAAGCTGGCTTTTAAAGGAATATGATGGTTATTTGGCGGATCAATATTATAGTATTCAAGATTGCCCGCCAAATCCGACTCCAACTTCAACATATTCTAGATTTAAACTTTTTGGTACAACAACATTTACAGCCAACACTTATAATTGTAATGTAGGAAGAGCACAAGATTATAATTATTGTTTAACCAATGTTTGTGCTTCTGCTCAATTATGTCATGTGAATCCTAATTCTTATGCACATAATGGTACTTATGAAAGTAATGGGAATTATCAATTTACTATTATTACTAACAATGCAGGATCTTTGAATTCAACAATAACTGTTGTTGATCAAAACAACATTATTGTAACCGAAGATGGAGTTACTAAAAAGTATCAACGACAGTAGATTTTAAGAAACACAATATCAAGAATTGTTTATAAAAAAAATAAAAATATTTATTAAAACATATGATTTGTTGTTTTTTTTTCTTAATTTTATAGTGTAACCTCAAAATTATTTAATCATGAGAAGTAAATTATTTTCTTTACTGGGTATCTTATTTTTTAATTTTTATTTTACCCAACAAATTTTTGCAGACAATTTTAATTCCCATTCAACTGGAAATGTTAGTCCTGCCATTTCCACAACCACAACTGGCCAAGGTGGATGGGGTGTTAACCAAGTCGGTGATAATACTACTACTGTCGCGGATTTTCAAATTAACATTGGAGATGCAACACACCAAAATATATTACAAATAACGGGTTCTAGTGGTGCTACTGGCTCAAGACATTGTTATCAGCCAATGATGACGCATTGGGCAACTAGAACAACTGGGAACGATATTATTCAAGCTGAAGTTGATATGTATACTGGATCAGCAACTACGTCCAAAAATCAAATGCGTATGTATATATTTGATCAAACTTTATCAAAAATTTTGGTAGGCATCACTTTGTTTAAAGATACCAAAGTGATTCAAGCTTTAGGTTACTATAATGGAACTAGTGGAGTTGGAAATTATAGATTCTATTTAGGTGGTGGAACCAATGATATCGTTCTACCAGCTGATTCCTGGGTGAGAATTGGAATTGCTTACAATAAAACAACGGGAAGTTTTTCTGTTAAAGGACCAGGATTTGATTTAACTTGGCAAGGAGCAGCAGTCGGGGAAGATCCTTTAGATGTTGAATTTGCTGTTTTAGCAGGAACAGGTAATACCGTTTCAACACAAAATTGGTATGACAATATTATTGTAACTGCTACTAATTCATTTGCTCTATTAGCTTCAAATGACGCTGAGAATGTAACAAATAATGAAACAATATCAATTTATCCAAATCCAGCTGATGATTTTGTAAATATTAATTCAAAATATGCAATTCAAAATCTTGCTTTGTTTGATTTGTCTGGGAAAAAATTAGAAACTAAGATATTGGATAATAGAATTGATGTTTCCAATTTATTAAGTGGGACATATATTCTTACTATTGAAACTGAAAAAGGAAAGATATCGAAGAAATTAATTAAAAAGTAAAAAAAAGCCATCTTAAGATGGCTTTTTTTTATCAATAATATTTATTGACGCCGAATTGAGTTATTGGATTATTTCGTATATTTCCCTACGATAATTCTTTATTCGTTAACCATGTTTACTGTTCATCCTCATTCCCTTTTTACTGAACACGATATCTATCTTTTCCGCGAAGGAAAACATTATCGCTTGTACGAAAAATTTGGTTCGCATTCTTTAGAAAAGGATGGTAACCACGGCGTTTATTTTGCAGTTTGGGCTCCACATGCTAAGGAAGTTTCTGTAATTGGAAATTTTAACGGCTGGCATTCTGAAGCCTGTAAACTCTTTCCAAGATGGGACGGTTCCGGAATTTGGGAAGGTTTTATTGAAGGATTAAACTGGGGAACGCTGTACAAATATGGAATTAGGACTAAAAAAGGTGAACTTTTAGAGAAAAGTGATCCTTATGCTTTAAGTTGGGAGCAAAATATCCAGGCTTCTTCGCTAATATCCACTACTTGGTTTGAATGGAATGACGAAAAGTGGCTGCAAAACAGAAAAAAAATAAATAATCTTAATGCTCCCATTTCCGTTTATGAAATGCATTTAGGAAGTTGGATGCGTGGAATTGATGATCCTAAAAGATTTTTTAATTATCGCGAAATCGCAGAAAGACTAATTCCTTATGTGAAAGAAATGGGTTTTACCCATGTAGAATTTATGCCTGTGATGGAACATCCTTATGAGCCAAGTTGGGGTTATCAAATAACCGGTTTTTATGCTGCCAATTCCAGATTTGGTTCTCCACAAGATTTAATGTTCTTGATTAATGAGCTCCACAACAATGATATCGGGGTAATTTTGGATTGGGTTCCATCTCATTTTCCTGGAGATGCCAATGGTTTGCATTTTTTTGATGGAACATATCTCTATGAGCATGAAGATCCAAGATTAGGATTTCATCCGCAATGGAATTCTCATATTTTCAATTACGGAAGACCCGAAGTAAAATCTTTTTTAATCTCTAATGCGCTTTTTTGGTTGGATCGTTATCATGTTGACGGTCTTCGTGTGGATGCTGTAACGTCGATGCTTTATTTGGATTATGCCCGTGAAGAAGGACAATGGATACCCAATATGTTTGGAGGAAATGTAAATTTGGAAGCCAAAGATTTTTTACAGGATTTCAATACCGCTGTGGATAAAGAATATCCAGATGTAATAACGATAGCGGAAGAAAGTTCCGATTTTCCGATGCTTACAAAACCTGTAGAGGAAGGAGGAATTGGTTTTAGAATGAAATGGATGATGGGTTGGATGCATGATACTTTAAAATATTTTAAAGAAGATCCCATCAACCGGAAATACCATCACAATAAACTAACGTTTGCTTCCATGTATATGTATAACGAAAATTATATGATGCCACTTTCTCATGATGAGGTGGTGCATGGAAAAGCCAGTATGATTTATAAAATGATAGGGGATGAATGGCAAAAATTCGCAAATCTTCGGGCTTTATATACCTACATGTTTACGCATCCCGGTGCAAAATTGCTTTTCATGGGTAATGAATTTGCCCAAACCAATGAATGGAATTTTGGCGCCTCTTTGGATTGGCATTTGTTGGAACATAAGGTGCATAAAGGCTTACAGGAATTTGTAAAAGATTTGAATCATCTTTATACTACGGAACCTTCCCTGTATCAAAACCAGTTTAACAGAAATGGTTTTGAATGGGTAGAAGCCAATGATGGTAATAATTCAATTTATATTTATTTAAGAAAAGGAGAGAATGAAGATGAGGTTACCATGACCGTTCTAAATCTTACGCCAAGAGTTTTTGATTATAAAATTGGAGTTGATGAAGGTACTTCTTGGGAAGTTGTTCTCAATTCTGATGATGAAAAATATGGAGGAAGTGGCGTAAAAGCTGAAATAGTGGATGAAGAAGATGACGAATGGATGTTTCGACCTAATGCCATCATTTTAAAATTGCCTCCTTTAGCAGGTATTGTTTTAAAACAGAAAAAAAATATAAAAACAGCAGTTTCAAAAAGACACGCAAAAATAACGGAACCTACACTGGAAGGAGAAATTCATATCAAAGAAAACGTGAAAAAAACAACCCAAAATAAAACAGCCACTAAAGTAAGTGCTAATGTCGTAACAAATGCGCAAAAAGAAACCAAAATAACCTCTAAAGTTATTTCTGAAAAGAAAAAGCCCAGCTCATCAACCAAAAAAACACCACAAATAGCTCGAAAAGTAGAAAAATCCAAACCTTCTGCTAAAGAGAGTATTATTTCTGCTGAAGTAGTCTCAGGAAAAACAGGCGAAGCTAAAATTTCATCAAAGTCTCTTTCCAAAGAAACCAAACCAGCTACCCGACAAAAACCTGCCAATGCTAGTGTAACCCGAAAAGCTGAAACTCAACCTTTGGAAACAAAAAAATCCGAAGAAAATAACAATACAGATGATTCTAAAATTTAGCGAAAACAATGCGTTAAACATCATCAACAAATAAATATTTTTAACCGAAAGGACCATTAAAAATTTATGAAAATCTATCATCTAAGTATGGAATGTTATCCCGTTGCAAAAGTCGGCGGTTTAGCTGATGTTGTAGGTGCGCTTCCGAAATACCAAAATAAAATGGAAGGCATTGAAGCTAAAGTAGTAATGCCATGGTACAACAAACCTTTTGTTCGGGAAAATAATTTTGAAATTGTTTTTGATGGAATTATTCATCAAGGCTCAAACCAACTGCAAGTACAGGTGATGAAAGAACAAACTGACGCTTTAGGTTTTGAACTTTTTTTGGTGAAAATTCCCGGACTTTTGGACCGCGACAATCCTTATGGTTATCGGGATGAAAGTTGGCAATTCTTAGCTTTTCAACAAGGGGTTTTACATTGGTTAACAGCTGCAAAAATTCGCCCCGATGTATTGCATTGCCATGATTATCATACCGGTTTAATTCCGTTTATGTTGCAAAACTGTCCAGAATTTCGATTTTTGAAAGGTGTAAAAACCATTGGAACCATCCATAACGGAGAATATCAGGGACAGATGAAATGGGACATGATTGAATATTTTCCGTGGATTGATGGTGCTACTGATTTGCGAATTTTAGATTGGGCAGGTTGGATCAATCCTTTAGCTACCATGATAAAAACCTGCCATGCTTTTAATGCGGTTTCTAATGGATATATGGAAGAACTTTTTCATGATTTTAAAGGACTGCAAAGTTTAGTTCAGCAGGAATATTCTAAAGCCTATGGAATTATTAACGGTATTGATACAGAAGTTTGGGATCCGCAAACCGATGAGTTTCTGAATTTTAACTATAGTAAAAAAAATGCCGGAGAAGGAAAATGGCGAAATAAATTAAAAATTTGTGAAGAATACGGACTGAATCCGGATTTGCCTCTGTTTGGTTTCATCGGAAGATTTGCAGGTGAAAAAGGAGCCGATTTGCTCCCGGAAATTGTTTGGAAAAGTATTCAGCAAACCTATGGTGCATTAAACATTATCATTTTAGGTTCAGGGGATAAACAGGTGGAAGAACGTTTGAAAGAACTGTCTTATCATTACTCCAATTTTGCTTTGGATTTGGGTTATAAAGAATATTTGTCTCACCAAATTTATGCTTCTGCAGATTTTCTTTTGATGCCTTCCAGAGTAGAACCTTGTGGTCTTAACCAAATGTACGCCATGCGTTACGGAACCATACCCATTGTTAGATTTACCGGTGGTTTAAAAGATACTGTTCAAGATATTTCTTCAGGAGGTTCCGGAATTAATTTTGGAAATGCTACTTCAGATGACACGGTTCATGCCATGCATCGTGCCATGAATGTTTATCATCAACCTGAATTTTTAAAGGATTTAATCCTAAATAACATGAATTTTGATTTTTCTTGGGATAACTCTGCCAAAAATTATGTAGATTTATACAAGAAGTAAATTGATTTTTCCTTAAATTTATTATCATTAATTTTTCCTTATTTTTTTAAAAAAAACTCAAATATATGAAAGCAAATGTTCTTTCAATCGTTCTTGGAGGTGGTCGTGGTTCACGGTTGTTTCCGCTTACCGATTCCAGATCAAAACCTGCAGTTCCCATTGCGGGGAAATACCGTTTAGTGGATATTCCTATTTCTAATTGCCTGAATTCCGGATACAATAAAATTATGGTTCTCACGCAGTTCAATTCTGCCTCACTTAATTCCCATATTAAAAATTCATATCATTTCGATATATTTTCCAGAGGTTTTGTAGATATTTTGGCGGCAGAACAAAATTTTGAAAACGACAGTTGGTATCAGGGAACAGCAGATGCAGTGCGCCAATCCATGAAACACATGGATAAGTATGAATACGATTATGTTTTAATCCTTTCAGGAGATCAATTATATCAAATGGATTTCCGTGAAATGATCGATTTTCACTGCAAAAATGAAGGAGATATTACCATTGCTACCATTCCTGTGAACGCTAAAGATGCTCCAGGTTTTGGAATTTTAAAATCGGATGAAGTGGGAAATATTACCTCATTTATAGAAAAACCTTCTTATGATCTTTTAAATGATTGGAAATCAGAAGTTTCTGAAAAAAGTAAAAATGAAGGCAAAGAATATTTAGCTTCAATGGGAATTTATGTATTTAACAAAAATGTTCTTAAAAAACTTTTTGAAGAAAATTCAGGAGACGATTTTGGGAAAGATCTAATTCCTGCTTCAATAGGGAATTTAAAAACTTTAAGTTTCCAATATGAAGGTTATTGGACAGATATCGGTACTATAGAATCCTTTTACGAAGCCAATTTAGATTTGTGTCAGGATTTTCCTAAATTCAATTTATTCAGTTCTTCTCCTATTTATACCAGAGCAAGAATGCTTCCGCCATCAAAAATTTTAGGATCTTATGTTAATAAAGCTATATTCGGAGATGGCTGTATTATTATGGCGGATAAAATTGAAAATTCAATCGTGGGAAATCGATGCCGAATTGATAAAGGAAGTACCATTGTAAATTCATATTTAATGGGTGCCGATTTTTATCAGGATACCAAAGATATCGTGACCAACGATTTTAAAGGAGCACCAAATTTAGGAATTGGGAAATATTGCTATATCGATCATGCTATTATTGATAAAAATTGTAGAATTGGAGATCATGTAAGCATTATAGGAGGAAAACATCTTCCCGATGGAGATTTTAAAACGCATTCTGTAAAAGAAGGAATTATCGTACTTAAAAAAGGTTCTGTAATTCCGCCGGGAACCCAAATTGGAGGATAATAATTTTGGTTTTTAGTTTTTTGAAGCTCTTTTTTAGGAAAGGGCTTTTTTTTTGCGTGATTTTTAAATCCGGAATCTTCATTTTTTTTCTAATATTTGGATATTTTCAAGACTGTTTTTTCCTATTTTTGCGCCATGCGTTGGTTTCGGTTTTTAGCCCTTTTTGTCATTTTTTTGTT